>MFKM01000038.1:23999-25185 GCA_001779575.1 Candidatus Jorgensenbacteria bacterium RIFCSPLOWO2_12_FULL_42_11 | reverse complement strand
GGAAATTTGAGGTTAAAGAAGTCAAAAATGGATACGCCAAAAATTTTTTAATATCCCGAAACTTAGCCAAAGCGGCCACCGGAACCAATCTTAAAATTCTGGCCCGGGAGAAAGCGGCCTGGGAAGTTCAAGAAAAAAAACTTATTGAACAATTCCAAAAAATCGCCAATCAATTCAAAGATATCGTTTTGGATTTTCCTCTCAAAACAGGCCTGCCTGCCGGCCAAGCAGGGGAGAAGGTGTCAATTTTCGGCTCGGTCAGCGCCCTGGAAATAAAAAAAGCCCTGGAAAATTTGGGTCATAAAAATTTTGAAGTATTATTGGAAAAACCGATAAAAGAATTGGGAGAGCGTTTGGTGGAAATTGATTTGGGGAAAAAAATCAAGGCCTCAATTAAAATCAGAGTACATTCACAACCTTAACGAAATGCTTCGCGCCGTCAAAACGCGTGCGTTTTTTCTGGACGAATTTAACCACTCCTTTTTTAAGAGAATAAATAGTGTCATCGCCCGCCCGACGAACATTGAGGCCGGGAAAATAATTAGTGCCTCGCTGACGAATGATAATTTCGCCAATTTTTACCGTTTCGCCGTCGGTTCGTTTGATGCCCAAACGTTGGGCGGCGGAATCTCGGCCTAATTTTGTTGAACCTTTTGCTTTTGCGTGTGCCATAAAATACTTAAATAAGCTTAACTATATCAAATCATGTTGTCAAGTTTTAAAAATTTCATCCAAGAAAACAAAAGAGCTATTTTAATAGTTTTATTGTTATTCTTAATTATTTCATTAAGTTTTGGCCTGGGCTATCTTTTGGCTCGAGAAACTAATCGCGCTCCGATTATTATTGAAAAATGCTCCTCGGTTTAGCATATTTGAAGCGAGGCTCGAGGAGCGAGCGGGCATGGTTTTCCCCGACGGTACCGTCGGGGAAAGAGCGAGCGACGAAAGCCAGCGAAAAATCCTCGCTGGGGATTTGAGCGGTAGTCTTGAGAAAAAGTTTTTGGGTAGCTAATGAAAAAAGATTTTAGAGATACCCAATCTGCTTCAGCCAATAATCGTTTTCCCATTCCCAAAGCTTCTTGGCGCCAAGAAAGGCCTTAAAATCTTCTTGCCAATAGGGGAATTCTTTGAGCTCAATGGCTCCCTTGAGCTCCGACCACCGGTGTTCACAGTTTTTCGCTTTCGC
>MFKM01000038.1:14812-23983 GCA_001779575.1 Candidatus Jorgensenbacteria bacterium RIFCSPLOWO2_12_FULL_42_11 | reverse complement strand
ATCCAGGGCAGTTTTATTTTTTCCCGGCCGCCTTTTTGACGCAGAGTGGCGCCGCATTCAAGGCAGGTCTTAATCTGGTCAATTCTTAAAATCCACCGCGTCTGAATATTTTTATGCTCATTCTGGACGGCCGCCATATAAGCCGCGGTCTGGAGATTGTAATCGCGGTAAATCGCTTGGGAAGTTTTGATGTCTAAAACGCCGAATTTGCCGTCAATCAGGGCTAACGCGTCAAGAGTGCCGGCGTAACGTTCGTCAAAATGCACAATTTGTTTTTCCACGAACTGTTCATCAACTTGAATGTTCTTGTTTTCCCGCAATTCCAAAAAGGCCTCAATGGCCGGAGCAATGCTTGGATCAATGACGGGGGACTGGCCAATCAGAATTTGTTCAACAATCTCGTGGATTAAGGTGCCTTCGGTCGCCGATTGTTTTTTAATCGCTTCTCCTTCGTTAAAACTATTCATTTCGGCGTAAAAACGATAAAGCGCCGGCTTGGCTTTGATATCAATGATTTTGGTAACCCGGGGATACCAAGCCCCGTCTATTTCATAGCCGCTCAAACCTTTAAAATGTTCCAGATTGGAATAGTACATAAGTATCCCTGTATTTTAGCAGGGGAATAAGGATTTTCAATGGCTATTCAATGAGTATATGTGTCGCACAATATACCTTTTACGTCGGATAGTAAAAATCCGACGTAAAAGGTCGCGGTTATTTTACAACAGTTCTTTAAACGACATAAAGAACTATCGTAAAATAACCTTACTTTATTTTACAAATGACAATCCGGTTTTAATTAAATCGGCGATTCCCTGAAAAATCCAGACGAAAAATTCTCCTATTTTTTTAACCATAAAAATAATATCCAGCCCGATATGGTTTTTTAGCCAGTCATTCGTGTTATTCAGGCCTCGGGTTAACCACCGGAAGCCATTACCAACCTCTTCGCCTGATTTTGGAATAATGCTCATTAATCGGTCAAAAAATGGCAGTTTGGAAAAATCAATGTGTATATTATTAAATACCTTAAAAATTTCGGTCAGGGGCCGCGGAATTAAATTTTGAATTTTTTCCGGAGTTGGTATATCGGAAATTTTCACTTCGGCTAAAGAAATTCCGGTTATTGATAAAATGATTATCAAAATCGGAATGAATAAAAATAAAATTTTAGATTTCATATTTTAATTGGAAAATTAATTTTATAAATAATCAAGGGGATTCATGGTTGCTCCGTATGGCTGGGGGCCGCAGTGAACGCTGTTTTTTATTTCCGGGGATAATAATTTCTCTCCGGCGCTGTAAATATTAGCGTAAATAGTAAAATGAAGATGGGGACCGGTTGAAAAACCGGTATTGCCGCTATAACTAATCAAGTCTCCCCTATTGACAATGTCGCCGATTTTCACGACTGACAAAGAAAGATGGGAATATAATGTTGAGAGATTGTTTTCGTGTTTGATGACAATATATTTTCCGTAAGAACCTCCATATTTTTTCCGGCCGTACCAAACAGGCGGACAATAGGCATCGGTGTTTCCCACCGCTATAACTCGGCCGCTCTCCGCCGCGAAGATAGGCGTTCCCAGAGGCGCTCCAATGTCAACGCCATTATGAAATTTACTGCTATAAGTCAACTGGGCAAAATTTGTCGCTCCGTAGTTCTGGGTCAGATTTTGAATCAAATTCAATTTAAGAGGCATCGCCAAAACTCCGGGCCGGGGCGTCGGCAAAGCCGTCGGGTCAATTTTTTTCCTCAATTCGGCTTCAATTTCTTCAATTTCCGTATTGATTTCGGCTTGTTGTTTTTCCAACTCTTCAATCCTCTGCTGATAATTTTTCTCTTGCTTTTTATTGAGCGTCAAAAGATTCCGCCGTTCGGTTTTTTGGTCTTCCACTATTAATTTTCTATTTTTCAAATTATAATTTTCCGATTCTTGCCCTTGTTTGCTCGCGGAAATTTCATCAAATTTCCGTGAACGTTCTTCGTGAAGACGCCGCAGATTGGTTACTTCCGAAGTTAAACCGTTATTAAAATCAAGCAGTTCTTGGGTTTCAAAAACACTTTCAGCCAGACTTTTATTTTTTAATAAAATTGTCAGTAGATTTTCGTTTTCTTTTTCCCGAAGCTCCCTCAATAATTTGGTAATCGCTTCTTTCTTGAAAATTGATTTATCTTCAATACTTTTAATTTCGTTTTCCAAGGATTTAATTTCCAGGCCAAGTTTTTCAATATTAATCTGGCTTGATTTGATGGTTAAATTTAACTGGCTAATTTGATATTCGTTCTTTTTAATATCTTTTTGAAGAGTGCGGTTTTCTTTGCTTAATTCGTTAAGACTATTTAAAATTTGTTGGCGTTCGGTTTCAATCTGTTGGAGTTCGGCGCTTTTTTGACTGATTTCATTTTTAAGTTCTTGGGGGTTGGCGGCGTAAATAGCAGAAAGTGGAAAGTAGAAAGTGGAAAGTAGAAAGACAAAAAAGAATATGGAATATGGAATATGAAATATGGAATTTTTCATAATTGAGATTTGAAATTCAGGATAATTTTTGTTTTTGCGATAAGCGTATTTTTACTCTCCGTATTCTAAATTTCAGATTCTAAATTCCGGATTCTTAATTGGACATCAGCTTAGAAATGGCGATTTCAAGTCTTTTTAATGTTTCTTCTTTCCCCAAAACCTTCATTATTTCAAAAGGCCCGGTCGAAGCGATTTGGCCGGAAAGAGCCGTCCGAAACGGCCAAAGGGTTTCTCCCCGACCCCGGCTTTCGGCCAAAGCCATAATCTTGTTTTCGGCTTCGGCAAAATCTCGCGCTAAAGAAAAAATTGACCGGAGATTGCCGAGAATATCTTCTTTGGGTGTTTTATCCCAAATCAAAAGCTTAGCCGGATAATCAGGCAATTCAAAAAAGAAACCGACTAAGCTTGAGAAATCTGTCAATTTTTTGATTCTTTCTTTTTCAATTTCAACTATTTTAACCAGAAATCCCCTGTCTTCCAGCCATTTCCGGGGAATAAAATTTTCCAAACGGCGCGCCAATTCTTCCGGCTTTAGCTTCATAATATATTGTCCGTTAAGCCAATCCAATTTTTCCAAATTGAAAACCGCTCCTCCTTTCTGGATGCGTTTCAGGCTAAATTCATTTACCAATTCTTCCATGCTTAGCACTTCCCGGTCTTCCTCGGGATGCCAGCCCATCAAGGCCAAGAAATTTATCAAAGCCTCCGGCAAATATCCTTCTCTCCGATAATCGTCAATTGACGTTTCCAGATAACGCTTGGAAAGCTTGCTTCGGTCCGGCGAAAGAATCAAGGGCAAATGAGCGTAGACCGGTTCTTCAAAACCCAGCGCGTTTTGAAGCATAATTTGTTTTGGCGTATTGGAAATATGGTCTTCGCCCCGGATGACGTGGCTGATTTTCATTTCAAAATCATCAATAACCACCGCCAGATTGTAAAGCGGCGCCCGCAATTCCTTGGCGATGACGATATCACCGATAAGACCGGTATTGAATTTTACCTTGCCCCTGATTAAATCATGAAAAATCACTTCCGTTTCCGGCATTTTAAAACGGATAACCGATGGCCGGGAAAGATCGGGATTTTTGTTATGACGGCATTTTCCGCTGTATTTGGGCGACAAGCCCTGTGAAAGCATCGCTTCTTTTTCTTCCTCCAGTTCTTCCTTCGCGCAAAAACAATAATAGGCCTTATTTTCCTGAAGAAGCTTTTTGATATATTTTTCATAAATATCCAGCCGCTCTGATTGCCGGTAAGGCCCTTCGTCCCAATCCAAGCCCAGCCATTGAAGGTTTTCTACAATATCTTTTTCGTATTTTGGGTCGGAACGCTCCAGATCGGTGTCTTCAACGCGCAAAATAAAAATTCCACCCTGATTTTTGGCGAAAAGCCAGTTGAAAAGGGCGCTTCGGGCCGTCCCGAGATGCAAAAATCCCGTGGGCGAAGGCGCAATCCGCACCCGAATTTGCTTCTGGCGAGCCTGCCGAACCACCTTTTTATGACTATCGGTCATTGCCTTAATCTTATTACAATTTTCAGTTAAAAACAAAAACCCGCTCAAATATACCTTAGCGGGTAAAAAATAGGACGTTCTACTTTCTAGAACGCTATAAATCTGCCGCAAGATATTTACTATTATTTTGGGACGATCGTTTGTTTGCTATAGTAAAATATTTATTGATTTAAAACTAATTTAAGTATTTCCTCGGCAATTATTTTGCCGGCTTCGGGTTTGGCGAAATTTTTGGCGGCTTGGCTCATTTTTTTTCGCAATTCCGGGTCCGTTAAAATTTTCCGGGCCTGATCCAAAACAATGCTTGACTTGAAATTTGATTCTTCAATTACTATAGCCGTCCCCGACTTGGCGTATTCATAAGCGTTAACAATTTGATGTTCTCCCACCACTTCTTCGGGTATGGGGATCAGAATGCTCGGTTTGCCAAAAGCGGCGATTTCAAAAATGCCTCCGCTGCCGGCCCGGGAAATAACCAAATCCGCCGCGGCAAAGGCCTCCTTTAAATCCTTCCCTTGGTTGAAATAACCGACCAATTGATAGCGCTTTTGATAAGAACCCCCCAACCCCTGGAGCAGAAAATCGGTTTCCTTTTTTGTTTCCAAAAAATTAGCCGGACCCGACTGATGAATAATTTGAGCTAAATCAAGAATTTCTCCAAAATTATCCGAAATGAAATTATTTATTTTTAAAGCGCCTTGAGACCCCCCGATTACCAGAATCAACGGTTCGGCCGGATTAAAACCAAGATTTTTTTTCGTCGTTTCCTGGTCGGGAACATCCCTCAAGATATTGGCCCGGACAGGATTGCCGACCAATTTCGTTTTTTCCGGCGGGAAATATCGCGCCGTTTTCTCAAAAGCTATAAAAATCTTTTTCGCGAATTTAGCCGACAAACTGTTGGTTAAGCCGGGACTGGTGTCTGATTCGTGAATCATTACCGGAATCCGATAAAATCGCGCGGCTAAAACAACCGCCAAAGCGCCCGGCCCTCCCTTGGAAAAAACCGCGTCGGGCATAAACCAGAAAATTTTGCAAAGAGCCTGAAAAAAACCGAAAATAAACCCGAAAGCGTCAATAAAATTATTCAAAGAAAAATAGCGGCGCAGTTTGCTGGAAATTATTTTTTCCACCTTTATTCCCCTGTTTTCAAATTCCCCATTCAAAGGGCTGGCCGGCCCAAAATATCTTATTTCCAAGTCGCGGTTTTGCTCTCCGGCCAAATGATAAATTTCGTCCGTCACTGAAATTAAGGGATAAATATGGCCCCCGGTGCCGCCGGCTGTCAATAAAATTCTGATTTTGGATTTCATGATTTATATTTTATGCTTTATGACTATATTTTGATATATTAGTAACAATTCCGGCCATCGTCAAAAAAACCGCCAAAGTCGTCCCTCCGTAACTTATGAAAGGCAAAGGCACGCCCGTTAAAGGAATCAGGCCCGTGAGCGCCGCGATATGCGTAAAAGTTTGCGAGCCGATAAGCAAGCCAAAACCGATCGCTATAAATTTGGCGAAGTTATCGTTGCTTTTCGCGGCAATCGCAAAACTTCTCCAAATTAAAAGGAGGAAAGCGACGATCAAGCCGGCCGTCCTCACAAACCCCAGCTCTTCCGCGATGACGGCGAAAATAGAATCGCCAATCTGTTCCGGCAGATAATGAATTTTTGTCGTTGACTGTCCGTAACCTCTGCCCCAAATTTTCCCGGAACCGATGGACATCAAAGTCTGGTTGATTTGATAAGTTTTGCCCAGAGGATCGGACTGGGGATTTAAAAAAGACATAATCCTGTCAAGCCGGTAAGGAGTAAAACGCACAACTAAAGATATGAGCAAGAGCCCTATTAAAGCAAAAATCATAATGAATTTTAATCTGGCTCCGCTGACAAAATAAACTCCGATTGTGGCAGTTAAAATAATAATAATGGCGCTAGTCGATCGTTGAACAAGCAAAATACCGGCGATAATCGCCAACAAACAAAAAAACGGCACAAAACCAGTGATAAAATGCCTGGCTCTGTTTTTGTCTTTGTCCAGCCAAGCGGCTAAATAAATAAGAAAGGTTAATTTAACCACTTCAGACGGCTGAAAAACGAATTGCCCTAAAGCGAGCCAGCGTTTGGCGCCGCCGGATAAAACACCAAAAGGAGTGAAAACCAAACCCAGCAGACCGATACTGGCAATTAAAAAAATCAAAGCTAATTTTTCCCAACGCCGGTAATAAACATTGGCGGCAATAAAAAAACCAGCGAGACCGAGACTCAAACCGTAAATTATCTGATGCTTCAAGTGATAATAACTGTCATTGAATTTAATCTTGCCTAAATCGGAAGAAGCGCTGGTCAACATTACTAAACCGAAAGCGGTCAGTAAAAAAACCAGCGAGACGAAAAAATAATCAATTTTTTTAGATTTTATTCGGGGCCTCATCATTAGATATGCTTTAAAATCTTTCCGGCTAATATTTTTTTGGATTTCCCATTCTCCAAAACCACCAAACCGTTAATCAATACTTCGCTCGGCTGACCGTCCCGCAGAATAATGATATCGGCGTAATGGCCCTCGGCGATCAATCCCCGTTCTTTGATCTGAAATTTGCGAGCCGGTAAAGAAGTTGCCTTGGCGACGGCTTTTTCCAAAGGCATTAAATTTTTTTCCTGGACAAAATTCAACGACCGGACCGCTCCCTGGGAACCAATAATACTGTTTTCCGAAAGTAAAATCTGGGCAATGCTTTGGAAATCAATATTTTTATGCCATAATTCGGCTTTCAATCTGGTTAGTTCCATCAGTTTTAACAGGGCTTCGTCTGGCGTCAAATTTTGATTTTCGCTGAATTGTTTTAATGACTTGCCGGTCAGAAATTTCAAAACCGGCGGGACTTTGGCGATAACAGTCAAATCTTCAATTTTTGATTTCGCTAAAAATTCCAAAATGCGTTTTCTGGTTTTAACCGCCATAATATTTGAAAGCATCGCTTCCAGGTTTCCGTTTCTGGCCCATTCCGGCAAAAACGCATAAATTTCCGTCAAGCTAACTTCAGTCGGACAAATGTCAAAATGAACGTTAGCTTTCATTTTTTCTTTTTCTATCAAAGAAACGGCTTCAAAATAATTTTTCTCGTATCCTTTCAACGGCTGAAAATGATTTATTTCCACGCTGACGCCGGTATTTTTAGCGATACCGAGGGTTTCCTTAACGGCCGCCGACAACCCTTCGGAATAATTGCGAAGCCGGGTGGCGTAAACACCATTGAATTTTTTGGTTGTTCTTGCCAATTCTTCAATTTCCCGGCAAGGAACATTATGAGAATGAACGTAGCTCAATCCGGTAGAAAAACCATACGCCCCTTCTTTCAATCCTTTTTCTAAAACATAGTCAAAAACCTTAAATTCTTTTTCGGTTAAATCCCTGATAGCTTCACCGACAATCGCTCGGCGAATGGTGGAATGGCCGATTAAAGTCCCGAAATTTATTCCTAATTTTTGCCGGTTTAAAATTTTTAGAAATTCCGAAACCGAACGCCAATTAATATTAATCAAATAAGGGTCGGCCCACTTCCTGATTGACCTCAAAGAGCCGTCAATTAAAGGCGCCAAAGAAGAACCGGCATTGCCGCCGATAACGGTGGTAATCCCCTGTTTTATCAAATCGGCCTGATAGGGGTCGGCGAATAGAGTCAAATAATGGTCAATATCGCTATTAATATCAATAAAACCGGGCGTCACCATCGCCCCGCGCGCGTCAATCACTTTCTCGGCGCTTTGATGAGGAAAATTACCCAGCCGATTTACTCGTTCATGGTTGATGAAAATATCGCTTTTAAAAGGAGGCTTTCCCGAACCGTCAAAAACCAGAGCATTTTTTATCAAAACCGTCATGCCCTAATTATATAAATTTTTAAGCGAAAGCGCAAAAAATTTATCTATAATTATGAGCACCCCCTCACTCGAATTTCGAGTGAGGGGGTAAAGGTTTTCTAACAAAATTTTCTTCGCCTATCGGCTTGAAAATTTTGAGAAAGCCCTTTACAAAAATCTCGCTAAGAAGAAAAGGGCCAAGCCGATGGCGCTGGCCAGAGCGGAAATAATCCAAAAACGCATCGTCACCTGGGTTTCCGGCCAACCAATGGCTTCAAAATGATGGTGAATCGGGGTGGAAAAAAATATTTTACGGTGAAAAAATTTTTTGCTTATCGTTTGAACGATTACCGAAAGCGATTCAACCACCAGAATCAAGGCGAAAAACGGCAGGAAAAAGGCGGTGCCGGTCAGCATGGCGATAACGCCTAGCGTAATCCCCAAAGACATAGAGCCGGTATCCCCCATAAAAAATCTAGCCGGATAAATATTGAACCAAAGAAAAGCCAATAATGCCCCCATGATTACGGTTTCCATCGCCGCCAAATCATACCGGCCCAAAACAAAAGAAATCACGACCAAAGAACCAAAAGCGAATAAAAGAGCGCCGCCGGCCAAACCGTCAAGACCGTCGGTTTCATTGGCGGAAAAAGCGGTGGCCACGATGATAAATATAAAAATAGGAATATACCACCAGCCGATTTCAAAATTCCCCAAAAAGGGAACGTAAAAAGTGCTCCAGCCGAGACGGAAATAAAACCACCAAGCGCCAATGACCGCGACAGAAGTATAAAGAATTATTTTCAGTTTCATTTGCAGGCCGCCGCCTTTGGGGCCGATTCTCAATATCCCCAAAAAATCGTCAAACAAACCGATGAGGCCGGCAATCAGCATCGTCGCCAAAGGCAAATAAGTTTGGGCCCGATTAACAAAATTTAAATAACCCCAGAAACCATCCGCCAATTTAGCCAACAATAAAAATAAAAGCGCCAAAACAATAACCGTCCCCCAGATAATCACCCCGCCCATAGTCGGCGTTTGGGATTTATTTTGGTGAAGCCGGGAAAAAACCGGAGTCAAAGAAGCATCGCGGATATTCTTTTTGGTTAAATTGAATTTATGAAGAAGCCGGATAGTCAACGGCGCCAATAGAAAAGAAAACCCGAAAGAGACTGCCAATAAAATCAACATCCTGACAACCTGAAAAACAATTTGGGCGTTACTGTTCATTTCGGTATTGAATAAGGTAATTATTAAAGAGCTCCCAAGTTTG
>MFKM01000038.1:12379-14763 GCA_001779575.1 Candidatus Jorgensenbacteria bacterium RIFCSPLOWO2_12_FULL_42_11 | reverse complement strand
ACTGGCCGGCAAAAATATTGATATTTTGCAGATTGCCAAATACTTTTTCCCGACTGTAATCCAATATCTCCGGATGGTTTAGGGCGATATATTTCATTAATTTTCTGATGTCGTTAGCCGTTGATTGGTTAATCGGGGAAAGGCCGGTCGGGTCAAAAAAAACTGTCTGGCTCATACCCAAATCAGCCGCCTTTTTATTCATTAATTCAACAAAGTCAGGCAAACCGAAAGCGTAAAATTCCGCCAAAGCCGCCGCCGCGTCATTGCTGGAAGTCAAAATCATTATTTTTATCAAATCCTCAACCTTGCGCAATTCTCCCGCTTTCAATTTTCCCGAATCCCCTTCCGCGGCGATGGCGTTTTCGCTGACGACGGTCTCTTTTTCTTTGCCGATTTCTTCAATCGCCAGAACCGCGGTCATTAATTTGGTGATGGAAGCTAATGGCCAACGCTGATTAATATTATAACCGATAAAATCGGTATTATCATCTAAATCGGAAACCAGCGCGATTTTGCTTTTAAAATTGACGGCTGGCGATGGCTGATAATTGACCGACGATTGTTCACCAGTTGTCGGCGATTGAGAAAGAGGGACTGAATTCTTAGGTAAAAAATCTTGGGGAACGGTTATGGTTAAATTTCCCAAAAGATTAGCGCCGCTTCCGTGATTCAATCTCGGAAAATTTTCAGGCAAGATTTCTTTCGCGTCCGCGCTTGCCGATTCCCCGGAAGTTAAACTGCTGGCCTCCACTGATTCCGCGAAAGAAGCCGGCTGCTGGGCGATGGGCGTCTTTATTTTCGCCTCTCTGGTGATCAACAGAGAAGTTAAAATCAGAATGACTAATAATAAAGATTGAAAATTATTGCGCATATAAATTTACCAAAACACTACGCTTGCGGTTTAAATGTTTCAACCAAATCTTTATATTTTTGATATTCCGGCAGTTCTTCCTGCTTGGCCAAGCCCATATGTTTTAAGAAATCAAAACTGACATTGTAAAGAAAAACATATGGCCGTCGCGGATCGGGGCAGCGTTCTATCAATCCCCTAACCAAAAGATTTCTCAAAATATAACCGGAATTAACGCCTCTTAAATAATCAATCGCTGATCGCGCGATTGGACCGTTGTAAGCCACGATGGAAAGCGTTTCCAGGGTCGCCGGCGTCAAGTTTTCTTTAATTTCTTCCTTGATTATCTTTTCGCCCAGTTTCTGAAAATCAGGTTTGGTCGTTAATTGAATTTGATTATTAATCCGATTTAATATCAAGCCCCGGCTGTTATCGGTTTTTAGCCGAATTTCAAAACCGCTGATGACTTCTCCCAGCTCTTCTTGTTTAACCTCCAAAAGCTCGGCTATTTTTTCCAGCCCTATCGGTTCGCCATAAATAAACAACAAGCTTTCCAAAGCCGCGATCAGATTATTTTTTCCCCCGTTGGAAACTTTATTTATAATGGGGTTTGTTTGTTCTTCCATTTTCTAATACTAAGTTCTAAACTATATTTTTTCAATAGTAATTTCGGAAAAATGTTCGCCCTGCTCAACGTTTATCAACTGGTCTTTGATCAGATGAAGAATAACCAAAAAACAGGTGATGATTTCGGCTCTGGATTGCGAATCGGTCATTTTCCCGAAATTTACCGCTTGAGCGGTTTTCAACCTTTCCAGAAATTCCCGCATTTTTTCTTCCAAATTGATTACTTCTATTTTAAAATCCTTGGTTTCATAAACGATTTTCCGCAATTCAGCAAGCAAACGTTCAATAACGACTTTCAAATCGGTTGGTTTCAAATTTTTCGGCGGATAGAAAAGCTTGCCCGAAGCGGCCAAAAATTCTCGGCTGAAAACAAGAGGCTGTTCCTGCCAAAGATTTTTAAGATAATTTCTGGCGGCTTTGAATTCCTGATAAATTTTCAAACGTTTTTCCAGATCCCTGATTTCCTCTTCTTCTTCCTGTTCTAAAACCAAATTCGGAACAAGGGCTTTTGATTTTATCAAAAGAAGACGGGAAGCGACCGCCAAAAAATCGGCCAGAATGCCCGGCGCTTGTTTTTCAATAGTCGTCAGATAAGTCAAAAAATCGGCTGTTATCAGGGCTAAATTTAATTGGGTGATTTCCAGTTTTTTCTCTTCTATTAATTCCAGCAGTTTTTCAATCGGCCCGGAATATTGTTCCGATTTGAATTCATAAACCATATTGATGTTTGTTGTTTTATAGTATATCCTAATTTGGAAGAAATATCAGTGGTAATTATTTTCTCCCCAGCATGAAATTAATTCATTACAAAATCTTAACCATCGCTTTGACCATTTTTTTGGTGGGCGGAACTGTTTCCTGGATTCAAAATGCCAATCCAAATTCAATTAAAAAAATAACCGCCGAA
>MFKM01000038.1:11151-12329 GCA_001779575.1 Candidatus Jorgensenbacteria bacterium RIFCSPLOWO2_12_FULL_42_11 | reverse complement strand
CCAAATTATCGCTAACCTAATAAATGTGATTGAAGATAAGGAAAAAAGCCTTTATAAATTAAACTTGAAAATAGGAGACCGGGAATTGGAATCTTATGTGACTTTGGACGGCAAAACTCTATTTCCCGACGCCATCAATTTAGACGCGGCTGCCGTAGCCGAACAATAAAAACGAGAAACAGTTTATTTGTAAAACATTTACAAAGCTGATTCAAAAGCTTTTTGAGTATAGATGTTTGACGGATTCCACATCATCCAACCGTTAAAATTATCTCCCAAGCTGTCTAAAACAGCCTGGGTTTCTTTCTTAATCATCTCCGCGTCATAATTAGCCCCCAAATCAAAATCCTGAAGCCAGGGACGGATTTTCGATTTCATCGGATAATCAAACGCCCGCTGTTTAATCGTGGAGCTAACGGTGGAAGTAGCCGTTAACGGTTGGCTGTAACTTATAAGACGTTTTATGGCCGAATCCAGCGAATACTTCACCACTTCGTAAGGATAAAGGGCCGGGTTTTGATAGCCCAAAAATCCGGAAGCGTAATGAGACGGGTAAACCATCGGCGAAACATAATCAAAGTATTGATAAGCGTTTTCAATAACCTGTCCGATGCCCAAATCGTCTTTGTTGATAGTCGCCAAACCGAAAAGGTCGGCTGAAATTTTAGTTCCGGCTAATGCCCGACGCAGAGTTTTGAAAAAATTCCCGATGACTTCGCTTTTTGTTTCCGCGTTGGCCTGGTTTAATTCCCCGCCGATTGGCGTCTTCTGCCAAAAAGAAAAATCCATATCGTCCAAATCGCCATCGGAAGGGAAACGAATGTAATCAAAATTCAATTCGTCAAAACCCCGATCGGCCGTTTCCCTGGCAATGGCGATATTGTAATTCCAGGCTTCTTCGGCCGCCGGGTCAATCCAGCTTAATTTTTTATTATCAAGCCAAGGACTGCCGGTTTTTTTGCTTTTGATTGCCAAATCCGGCCGAGCTTGTTCCAATCGTGGATCCTGAAAAATGGTGATTCGGGCAATGATTTAAATCCCCGCGTCGTGAAGTTGTTTGATAAGACGATTAATCCGAGGAATTCTTATTTCCTTGGCTTGATATTTTTCCACTTCCGGTACTTGGACATCATAAGCGACATAGCCGGAATAATCTTTGATATCAATGACCACGGCGT
>MFKM01000038.1:0-10992 GCA_001779575.1 Candidatus Jorgensenbacteria bacterium RIFCSPLOWO2_12_FULL_42_11 | reverse complement strand
TAGAATTTTCCGCCTGAATGACGACTTCGGATGCTTTCAAAGAAACCAAGTCAACCGGAATAACGACTTCAATCGTATTTTCCCCCGTCCAAAACAAAAAAAGGCCGACACTGATTATCAAAATAAACGCCCCTAATAATATCTTCATAATTTATATATAATTGAAGTATAGCCAAAATCAGCTGATTTGTCAGATGCTTTTGACAAAAGCCAGAAACCATGCTATAATGAAATAGTAAGTCCGAACCTTAAAAATTTGTTTAATTTTATTTATAATCCGGAGGGCAAAATGAGAATATTGGCCAAAATTGAAAAATGCCTGGAAAGAATAATCAACGCTAAAGAAAATTTTCTGCGAAACATTTTAAAACCCCTGCCTTTATGGCTTAACCCCAACCAACTGACCCTGATTAGGATTTTATGCGTTTTGCCGGTGATTTTTCTTATCCTCAATGAAAAACGAGCCATCGCTTTGGTTTTTTTTATTTTTGGCGTTTTTATGGATTTAATTGACGGCCCTCTCGCCAGAACCAGGAAAAAAGAAACCGACATCGGGAAAATACTTGATTCATTGGCCGACAAACTTTTGGTCGCGGGCGCTCTTATGGCGTTGCTCTACAAATCGCCTTTTTTGCTTTCCCCGTTGCTTTTTTGGTCAATTCTTGTCTTTGAATCTTTCCTGGTTATTTTGTTAATAATCGGTAAAGCAATGCTGACTCAAAGCGGAATTAAAAAAAGATTGGGCGCCAATCTTTGGGGAAAATGGAAAACTTTTCTCCACAGTATAGGCATTTCCTTGCTTTTTTTAGAACAACCTTTCTGGGCTAAAATAATATTGTGGCCATCGGTAATTTTGGCTATCGCCAGCATTATCGGCTATCTCGCCTTTAAAGCCCCAGAGCAATCCTAAGCTCGGGGCTTTTTTATTGGTCATTTGTTATTAGTCATCAGCCATTTTATAATAGAGACATGGCTCTCGCTATTTATCGTAAATATCGGCCGCGGATTTTTGAAGACCTGCTTGGCCAGGAATTAATCAGTCAAATTTTGAAAAACGCCGCCGGTCAAAATAAATTTTCCCACGCCTATCTTTTTTCGGGGCCGCGGGGATCGGGGAAAACAACGGCCGCCCGGCTAATTTCCAAAACGGCCAACTGCCTGACTCGCCAAACGGATGCCAAATTCGCCAAACTCGGCGAACCCTGCGACCATTGCTCGGCCTGCGCGGAAATTGACCGCGGTCAAGCCTTGGACGTCGTTGAAATTGACGCCGCTTCCAATCGCGGCATTGATGAAATCCGAAATTTAAAAGAAAGCGTCCGTCTCTCCCCCACTTCATTTCAGAAAAAAATCTTTATTATTGACGAAGCGCATATGTTGACCAAAGAGGCCTTTAACGCTCTTTTAAAAACCTTGGAAGAACCGCCGGAACACGTGATTATGATTTTAGCCACCACCGAGTTTGAAAAAATCCCGGCTACCATCGTTTCCCGAACCCAGCAATTCCATTTCAAAAAAATCCCTTTGATGAAAATCGCGGCTAAATTGAAAAAAATCGCCGCCAACGAAAAAATGGAAATTTCCATGGAAGCGTTGGAATTAATCGCGGCTTCAGCCGAAGGCAGTTTCCGAGATGCCGAATCGCTTCTGGACCAACTGCTGTCGTTCAATTATCAAAAAATAGGCATTGATGAGGTTGAGGGAATGATCGGCAAGGTTACTTTTTCCAAAACGGCGGCTTTCGCGGAAATTCTTTTAACGGGGCAGACAGACAAAGTCCTGGGAAAATTGGCCGAAATTGAAGATGACGGCTATAATTTAGTCCAGTTTAATAAAGATTTGATTCATTATCTAAGAAAAGCCCTGGTTTTGAAATTTGAACCGAGTTTGGAAAAATCTTTTCGGGACGAATTAACTCCGGAATCGCTCTTAAAACTCAAAAGCCACGCCCAACTAATCAAAGACAGCCACCTGGGGCTTCTGAAGGCGCTAATTAACGCTTATAGCCAGATGCGGTATAGCCAATTCCCGATTATTCCGTTGGAGGTGGCGATAGTGGAAAACTTAAAGACAGAAGGACTAAAACACTAAAAAGGCAAAAGACGCTATGTGAGTATTTTAGTTTTTTTATATTGGGGGGTCGTCTAATGGTAGGACATGGGCCTTTGAAGCCCAGTATCGGGGTCCGAATCCCTGCCCCCCAGCCATCGTGGAATTTGAGCCGCCAAAACTCCATTTTTTGGCTTCACCATAGCAAAATCGGCAGGTTCTAACCTGAAATTTTCGGCAGGTATGCCATTTAACCCTTTTTCAATTACGAAGAAGGGTTTTTTGAATTCCAGGCTAAGTTTTTTGTCCTTTAAGACGAGGTTCGAACCTATGGATTCCAGTATAAGTTTTTTAGTCTGCAAATCCCCTTTCCTGAACCACTCCCGGGCATGGCAGGCACAACTGAATACTTTTTCCGATACCCCAAGCCAGCTTTCCGCCCGGTGCTCGGTATCCCCGAGCTTTTCCTTTGTTTGCGCCATTTCAATCCTGAGCCTGTTTCGTTCTCTGGTATATTCCTCATCGGCAATTAACTCCCGGTATCTCATCCGGGTCAGGTTATCAAGCTGCCTCTGGGATTGGCTATAGGCCTCCTGGAGATTCTTGTACCTGGCTGTCCTGTCTTCTATCTCTTTGTCGTTCCTTGACCTGAGATAGTTGATTGCCCAGTTTTTGAATTCTTCGGAAATCTGAATCCTTCCCAGATAATCATCAATCTGCTTTTCCAGTTTCTTTACTTCAAGATATCGTTGGGAGCACTTAATTTCTCTTTTTCTCTTGGTGCAGTGGTAATAGGTGTAGTCATGTATTCTCCTGTTTCCTTTGTTTATTTTTATTTTGTCCTCGGCCGTGATAAGACAGCCGCATTCCCCGCACCTGATCATCCCGGTAAAGGCGAATTCGTGGGTTTTTGGCCTGGGCTTGCTCTGGCGGCCCAAGATAAGCTGGACCCTGTCAAATTCACCCGCCGTTACCATTTTCTGGTAACGGTGCGGAAATTCCCCCTCCCTTCTTATCATCAGGCCGCAATAAAAAGGATTGGTGAATATCTTGTAACCGGTGCTCAAGCTAATCGGCCTGCCTCCTTGCCTTCTGGTCTTCCTGGTTCTCATCCCCCATTCGTCATTGGCGATATTTACGATTTGCCGGACAGAATACGATTGTGTAAACAGCAGATCCCACATTTTTCTTATAAGGGGGAATCTTTCTTTGTCAACAATAAGGGTTATCTCTTTGGTTAAGGGGTCGGTGTGATTGAGATACCCAATTGGCGCCACTCCCAACCACCCCCCTTTTTCAAGCTTTGTCTTGTTTCCTCTTTTGACGTTTCTGCTCAAATCATCGATGTACTTCTGGGCCATGCCAAACTCTATATACATCAGGATGGTGTTGTCATCACCCTGGCGATAGGTCTGGTTGGGCGTGATGATTTCAATCCCGTTTTGCTTCAGGGCCCAGATAACTGCTGCGCCGTCAATGGGGTTACGCGCAAGCCGGTCGAGTTTCCAGCAGATTATCCCCCTGGCTTCCCCCTTGTATATCCTTTTCATCATCTCGTTGAATACGGGCCGGCCCGGCTCCTTGGCGGACTGGGCTTCGGAAAAGATTTTCTCTATCGGGAGACTTAATCTTGAAGCCAGGCTGGTCAACTCATTTGTCTGGGATTCAATTGACAAAACCTGCCGGTCTTCGGTCTCTGAGGATTTGCGACAATAAATGAAATAATTGGGCATGGTTTTTTATGGAAAACTTCTTCGGATTATTCTGGCATCCTGAAAGCTCCGCCTGCTGGCATCACATTTATGGCGTGCAAATGCCAGGAAGTCAACTCGGCATTATGGGGCTTGATTTGGCTCTTCCCGGCCGGGCAAAGGCCTGTAAATCAGGGAAAAAAACATAAGAACCCTCTGGGCCATCTCCAGGGCTTCCTCATCGGAGATATCCTCTCCGAACTCCTTGTTGTATATTCTTTTGAATTCCTCCAATGCCTGCGGGGTTACTTCCATGTCTTTACTTTCAGAGTAAAGGAATGAACGGGAGAAAAAAGAGGTGAAAATTTGTCTTAGTAGGCAATTGTCTTAATAGGCAATTTCACCCGCCTTTTATAAAATATTCAAACAAATAAATTAAGTAATATGGACGAGGACAGGATAACGGCTTTTGCCGAAACCAATTTCCGGAATGAGAGAAAAAAGTTTGGCATCAGGAAAAAAGACCGGCGTTATCACATGTACGTTGTCGGCAAGACCGGCGTAGGCAAAAGCACTTTACTTTTGAATATGATTAAGCAGGATATTGAGAATAACGAGGGAATCTGCGTTTTGGATCCCCACGGAGATTTGATTGAGAAGATTTTAAGGGTTATCCCCGAATACCGAATCAAGGATTTGATTTATTTTAATCCCCAGTATAAGGAGCAAGCCTTGTATTTCAATCCGTTAGAGGTTTTTAATCCCTCTGAACGTCATCTGGTCGTTTCTTCTTTGGTGAGCGTCTTCAGGAAAATCTGGGCTGAGTCCTGGGGACCGCGCATGGAATACATCCTGAGAAATAGTCTCTCCACTTTGGTTGAGTTCTCCAATTCCACTTTGATTGACCTGGAAAGAATCCTGCAGGATAAAGATTTCCGGATGAAAGTGATAGCCAGGCTGAAAAACAAACACTTAAAGGATTTCTGGTTGAACGAGTTTGAGAAATACCCTCCCCGCTTCCAGCAGGAAGCTATCTCACCCATTCAGAACAAAATCGGCCAGTTCCTGAATAATCCTGTTCTAAGAACCATTCTCAGCCAGCCGAGGAGCAGTTTTGACCTGCGGGAAATAATGGATTCGGGGAAGATTCTCCTGGTTAATCTAAGCAAGGGAAAAATCGGGGAGGATTCAACTTCTCTGTTGGGCTCAATGTTGATTACAAAGATAGGTCTTACGGCTTTAAGCCGGCAGGATGTTGAAGAAGAAAAAAGAAAGGATTTTTATCTCTATGTGGATGAATTCCAGAGCTTTGCCACCGCTTCCTTCGCTGATATTCTTTCGGAGGCGAGGAAATATCACTTGAATCTTATTCTGGCTAACCAATATCTTGATCAGATAGACGAAAAAGTAAGAGACGCCATCTTTGGTAACGTGGGAACGCTGGTTTCCTTCAAGGTGGGACTTGAAGACGCAAAATTCCTGGCCGAAGAATTTTATCCAAAATTCAGTCAAGAAGATTTAATCAATCTTCCCTGCTACAGCATTTACCTCAAGCTGATGATTGACGGCAAAACCTCAAAGCCTTTTAGTGGAGATAGTTTGCCGCCGATAGACTAATCTACTCTTTACTAGCGAATTTGAAAAAATTTTCTAAATTTATTTAAACTAACTTATAAAATGAAAAAGATTTTAAAACATGCGCGACCGATTTTTTCTTCTAAAAAGGAAAAGACATTTTTCTTTAGTGTTCCATCCTTAATACTTCGGGCAGGCACGGGACTCTCAACGCTTCGGACGGCGCGGAAGGGTGGTTTAGAGGATCAACTCCGTGCCGTTTTTATGTTCGGCTGTCATTGAAGAAAAAGAAAAGGCCTTGTGAGATTTTCCACAGGGCCGGTTGAAATAGTTATACCAAGTTGTTAATTCAGCTCGGGAACTTCGGTACTCTTGGTAACCGTTGCGATCTTAGCGAGGGTACGTAAAGCATTTGAGTGATCATCTTCACTCCCAGCGCCACAAATGTCCTCGATTACCACTACACGGTAGTCGCGGTCATGCGCATCTCGCGCGGTTGATTGAACAACCAGATCTGTTGCCACCCCGCCAAGGAGAACGGTATCCACCTTGAGCGTCCGGAGAATCGCCTCGAGCGATGTTGCGTAAAACGCACTTACCCTATGCTTCGTTATAAGAAAATCCTCTTCTGCCTTGTTGATTGACTGGTGGACTTCCGTCGCCCATGTTCCAAGTTGAAGCGCACCGAACTTCTTGGCTACCCCAAAGAGTGGTGAGAATTCCGGCCATTCACGGTAGTCAGACGAGAATCCGATTCGAATGAAAATAATCGGGATGCCTTTCTCGCGCGCCTTGGCGATGGTGGCGTTAACATTGTCGAGGATGCCGTGCATCTTCACAAAAGCAGGGTAGCCTTTGCCAGCGAACTTGCCCTTCTCATCAACTATCTCGTTGATAAAGTCAAGTAAGATCAGTACTGATTTTGTCATAGTTTCTCCTCTCATGGTTGTGGTTTGGGGGAAAAATTCTGCAGAAACTCTGCAAAATCTTTTACTGTTTCTATAATATACTCTGGTGAGAACTTTCGCAAGTAACTCGCTGGGTGATACCCGTATCCTACGCAAGCGATGTCAACAGGTACATCTTTACAGTAAAGCACATCACTTGCAAGATCTCCGATGTACAATGCTTCCGTCATGTCGACGCGGAATAGCTCAAGCGCACTACGGATTTTCTCCGTCTTAGTCTTGTGCTGTTCCTTGCCGTAGACGCTTTGTATAAAGTGCTCATGAAACTCCTCGCACTTTCGGAGAATGGTATATACCGCTTCCGAATAGCTTGAAGTAATGACGACTTTCGGCAAGCTGCAGAATGCCAATGCTCGTACCACCTCGTGGAAAGGTTCCACTTCAGTGGCACGTTGGTTCATGGCCTTGGAGTGCCAGTCGAAAAACTCACGCGTTTCCTCATCATTCAACCCAAAAGGGTACAACGAATGTCGCAGCTCAACACTGTACACATTTGTCATATCCTCCCGGGTTCTTACTTCAGGAATTGATGGGAACTTTTCGCGTAGGCGGTTAATCTCCTCCATACAGATGTTCACGCTGTCGGAGATTACGCCGTCAAAGTCGAGAAACAGTAAACGGTAGGATTTCATTCCGACTCCTCTTTCCGCAGAAGTGGCCAGTCATAAGTCTTAGGTGCGCGGTAGAATTCCGCGAGCATATCGGACTGTTCTTGTGTGAGATGGCTGTTCGCCACGCCCACTTTGAGTAGGTTCGGGTAGCTCGTAAGTGAATAAATGCCACCGAACTTCAGCGAATCAAACTTCGCCCACATACTCTCGAAACACCAATTGGTGATCGTGATGACGCCGAGTGTCTTGATTTGGTATTCCCACTCAAGTGCTTCGATCGCTCTAAAGATGGTATCACCGCTACCGCAAAGGTCATCAATAATGACGCCCTTGATACCATGTTCGGGATTGCTTTCCACAAGTTTACCTACGCCATAAGCTTTGGCCGCGCCACGAACAAAACTCATCGGCAAAGTTAGGCGAGTTGCGATCCGTGCCGCCCATGACACGCCAGCCGAAGCAAGACCGACGATGATTTGCGTTTCCGGAAACTTGAGACGAATGATCGTCTCGATGTACGCCGTACACGCCTCATAGGCGAGATAGGAACGATTCAGGTACCGACAGTTGCAGTAACATGGAGCTCGAATCCCGCTTTTCCAAAGAAACCAGTCTTCACGTGGCCTCTTGAAGTCAACGATGTACGACCCCGTTTCAAACAAGAGCTTAGCCGTGTGATCGCCGATTTCATCGTTCCAGACTGTCGTTTTCATGTCAATCCTCCTGGCTTTGCTACGGACTTTTTGTCTCTTGAGAAAGAGAAACTTTGTTATTTTTGTCTTGACATATTACCACACAACTTTCATTTTGAGGTTGTAAGAAAGACAGGAATTATCCCACCAGGCATAGAAAACCGATCTCACATAGGATTTATCAAAAAATTATCTACTTTTTTCTAGTGAACAGAAAAAGGAGGCTATGCCTCCTTTTTCTGTTTTTTGTTTCTTAACACTAATTTGATTTTACCACACAGTTAACATTTTATCAATATAAAATTTTTATCTCAAGCTGATGATTGGAGGTAAAACCTCAAAGCCTTTTAGTGGAGATAGTTTAAGACCGTTATTGTAAACCTCTTTGGGTAGGGTCATTCTTGAAGCTGATAGAACGACCTTGACGAATTGAGGTGCTGGCTAAAATGAAAAGAGGAAGGAAAATTAAAGGGGTGTTTTTGATAGAGGAAAAAATAGGTAAGAAAAATTTTATTGTATTTCTATCAAAAAATGTTATAATTTTAGACAAATGGTCAGGCTATCGACAAAGGTAATTCCTTCTTATAGATGATTAAGCAGTCAAATAGATAGGAATTGCCTTTTTTATTTCGGTAAGTTATGCACAATTGACAAGATATAGGAGATTTGATAACTTAAAAATATAAGATAAAAAGTATTGAGTTCTTTAACAAAAAGAATAATGAGATAGAGAAATGGCTTGGCTTAGAAAGATTTGGGAAAACAGAATAGAAATAGTTTTATTTCTCAGTATTGTAGGTGCAATTTTTTCAATTATTGGATTCTTTTTGGCAATAATAGAAAAAGCCCCAATTTGGATAATTGCATGTGGATATTGGATTTTTGCTTTTTCGCTTGTAGGTCTGAATATCTACGAAATGCGCCAAAGGCGTCAGGCTGAAGTTGAACTTAAAAATATACAAAACCAACTGATAGAATCTCAACAGCAAGTTAAAGAGTTAACAGAAAAGATTTCCCGGTTCTCTCCCGTAATGAATAATTTTCATAACATCTTTCATTTATTACGCAATGGAACCTTTTCTATTTTAACTCACCGTCCTGAGGAGAAACTCTATTTTAGAGAAAAGACTGGTAGAATGACCCAAAATATTTTAACAGAGTTGGTTGTAATTTTTCAGATTCTATATAAGGAAACTTTTTCAACCTGCATAAAATTATTTCAATATGAAGATGGTAAGGAAGTGTTAAAGACATTTTCCAGAGATTCGCATAGTGAAAGATCCCGGAATGATGAAGATGGTATAAAAACTTACTCAGTAGGGAAGAATACTGATTTTCACCTAATTATTATCGGTGGACGAAAATGGTTTTATTCCCCTGACTTAACAAAAGAAGGATGCCATTATGAAAATGAACGTACAGATTGGCAAAAGTATTATGCATGCACTACTGTAGTCCCTATTCAACTAGCTCGCGAAAAAGAAAATGATGCGAAAGACAATCAACGGAAGGTTATAGGATTTTTATGTATAGATTCACCCAGGCCAAATGCTTATCCTGAAGATGAATCTAATAATATCTTGGCTTGTATTGCAGATAGTCTTTTTGTACCTCTAAATTATTATAGAGAGTTATCTATAAAAGGAGACCAAAATGGAAGATAAGCAATTTAAAAGCAAAAGATATAAAAACGAAGAGGGCAATACTGTAATAGTGGCAGAAAATGGAGTTAAAACAGAAATTCTTTGTTTTCCCCCAGATGCTTTCCCTCAGCCTAAATCTTCTGAGAAACTCTCACCCGAGAAAAATTCCGAATAATTTATTTTTTAAATAGCGGTTAAAATTTTCTAACCGCTATTTTTATTTGATACTATTATTAGGATTGGTTTTGCCCGGTAATTTAATCCTGCTTCTTGTCCCCCTCTCTCGTTCCCTTTGATTTCCTTATCTCATCCCCGATCTCATCAAAAAAACCCTCATAGAATTTCTGGTCTTCTACGGTTGATTCTCCTTCTCTCAGCCTCTCTGCGGTTTCGCCACCGCCGCCGGGCAAAGGGATGAGACCCAGGAAAAAACGGGTATGGCTCTGGGCATAGAGTTTTTCCGTGGTCTGAACGGCATTAAGATATACCGTGGTCTTATTTTCCCCCAGGGATTGCAGGTTGGCGTTAAGAACAATGACGATGCTTTTTCTTCCTTTCTGAAAATATCTGGTGGCCTGCAGTCTTTTTGCTTCCTTGTCTTCAGAGGCAAGGGAGAAGTTTTTCTTCAGGATGACTTCTTTGAGAATGTCAAAGCAGGCGTTAACTGGAGCGTCATAAGTCCTCGAGTTGATGTTGGCTTTTTCCTTGAAGACTTCTCCTGAGGGGCTGAAGGTGGCGCAGCTGCAAAGAAATAAAATTCCCAAAGAAAGAACAAGGATTCTCTTTCCCGTCTTTATTTCCTCTTTTGTTAACTTACCTTTTTAGAATTTATGCGTCGCCCCGAAACTCATCGCGGTCTCATTAATAAACCGACTTTCCGCGCCTTTCAGCGCGGACAGTCTGCCGCCGATAAGTTAACTCCACCCCAAGCCCGCAGATTTGACCCTATCAACCAAAAACGCCTCTCTGCGAGGCGTCTTTAGGTTGTTAGTTGCAGTTGCGGGCAAATTTCTCCTAAGTTTGTTTATCATATACATAATCCTCTACGATATCTTTACTTTCATCCATAAGTATAACCAATCTGTTTTTTAATGCTTTTCCGCCCATATAACCAAAACCTAGCGTAGTAAAACTCATACCGCTCGCTTTTGTATAAACATACAGATAAATTTTATGATTTTCGGTAATCTTATGACTAGAAAACAATACAAAATAAGTGTCAGAAGATACCTCTGTCCCTGGCATTTCACCTCCCCCGAACCCAAATGGCGTAGCCATTACTGTAGGCAATTTAATCATTTCTCCTTTTTTAGCGACGGCCACAGGAACACCAAACCACTGAGCAATCTCTTTTCTTGTGGTTTTTCCGGGTTGAATTTTGCCAATTAACTCCTCGTCAAAGGGCTTTCCCACCTCTCCCCTCGTAGGCATAATGGCACACCCCGAAAGAAAAAGAACGCCCATTATAACTAATCCTATTCTCCAGTTTCTTATTTTTTCATTCATTATCTTCGCCTCCTATTGATTTTTGATAAACCGAGCCATTTAAGGGTCGTAAAATACTTCTTTATTGTGTTGGTCATTGACTCCACGAACCGGACATAGTGCCTACTTTTTCGCCTGTGGCAACAACCGTAACCGGACCGCTATAGCTGGGCATAGATAAAGAGCCATCTGTGTTAATGGTTATGCTTCCGGAAACCGCTGCTGTTTGGGTTCCAGCAGGAACGGTAACGGTCATAGAGCCCTTTAGGTCTCCTTCT
>MFKM01000037.1 GCA_001779575.1 Candidatus Jorgensenbacteria bacterium RIFCSPLOWO2_12_FULL_42_11 | reverse complement strand
AATCATGGCTCAATTTATATCCCCGGTCTAAATAAATAGCCGCCAGAAGCGCCTCAAAAGCGTTGGCTAAAATCGCTTCGCGACCCTTGCCGGTATCTTTGGCCTCGCCTTTTGAAAGAAAAATATAATTTTCCAACCCGATTTCCCGGGCCACCCGGGCCAATATCTGGTAATTTATCAAAGCGGCCCGCAAAACGGTTAACTGGCCTTCGGCTTGGTCGGGATATTTTTTAAAAAGAAATTCGGAAGTAATCAATTCCAAAACCGAATCTCCCAAAAATTCCATTCGCTCGTTATGAGGCCCCATCTTGGGATTTTCATTAAGATAAGAACGATGGGTTAAGGCCTCTTTGAGCAAGGACCTGTTTTTGAATTCAATTTTTATCTTTTTTTCTAAATTAGATAAGTCCATAAAATAAATTTTCAATTCAGTTTGTTTGAAAATTAAATCATTAAAAATTCATTATAAATTAGTAGATTTTATTTCTTTTCTATTTGTTTAAAAACCGTTCCCAAAACGCCGTTGATGAATTTTCCCGAATTGGGACCGCCGAAATTTTTGGCTATTTCAATAGCCTCGTTAATAGCCACCTTGGCCGGCACTTCTTTCCGGTCGGCGTAAAGCAATTCATAAAGACCGATTCTTAAAGCGTTGCGGTCCACGGCGGAAATTTGACCCAATGGCCATTCCGGAGCCGCCTGCACGATTACTTGGTCCAGCTCCTCGCGATGGTCAATCACGCCCTGGGTCAGTCGCCAAACAAATTCCGGCTCGTCCAGCCCCGGACCGAATTCCTTTAAGTTGCGTTCAATAATTTTTATGAGGTCGGCTTTTTGGCCGTAGAAATCCCATTCGTAAAGCGACTGGAGAACGATGGAGCGGGCTAATTGACGAGAAGCCATATAAAAAATTTAAAATTCAAAATGCGAAATTTAAGTATTTTTCCGCGGCAAGGCTTTTTTATTTTCCACATTGGGGGCACAGCCGATGCGAAAGTTTTGGACCGCCGCAAATCGAACAAACCGCGAATTTGCCTTTTTTTAAAAAGAGCTGGGATCGTCTCCTGCCCACTTTTGATTTTGAATGATGTTTTACCGGTACGCCGCCCATAAATTTGAATTTAGAATCTAGAGTTTAGAATATAGAATACCTGTAAAAAAGTCAATATAAAAGAAAAAGCCCCAAGTAAAAACCCGGGGCCTCGGAAACAAATACTAACCTTGATTTTTTCTTTCGGGCTTTTTTGCCGCAGTCGGTAGAATTTCTTTCAAATGCTTCACATCTCCTTTCAGATATTTTTTTAATTCCTGCCTGGTCAATAAACCGGCCCTCGCTAAAATCCTTATTTCTTCCTTGTTGAGTTGGGAAATGCCCATTTCTTCCGCAATCCCGCTTTCCTTCCCCATCTTAAACATAACCGTCACCGCTGGTTCTAAAAGCAAACCGAAGCTCAATGCTAAATCAATACGATCCCTTAAAGCCATATTCCACCTCCTTTATTGATTTGTTAAATTGCGACTTTCCGTGAATTTGACAAAATTCTAAAATAAGATACTATTTTTGTCAAATAACGCACCTTTAAAAACTGGGGATAGATTGATAATCGGAAAAGGGGGTTGAAAATGGCAAAAAATATTTTTGAGGAGCTGATTGAAGAAACGGAGAAAATCTTGGGAGGTTCTTTCAGAATAGAAGCGAAAACGGAAGGTTGCGACTTTTGTCTTAAAGATTTTGGGAAAGAAAAGATAAGAAAATCTTTCCAAAAAACCGTTAAGTTCGTAATGAAAAATACCCGTCTAAAAAATTTCTGTTTTAGAGAAGAAGAGATCGGCAAGCCCGCTTCCCTGGCTTCGGCTTTTTTAAAGTTAGTTTGCTCCGGCATGAATTTCCTGTCGCGCGACGGTCAATATGACGACCAAAAGCACGTCTTGGAGTGTGTCGGTTGCCAGATAACTTTTTTAAAAACCGCGGAGTATTTTACGGCGCAACTGATTTCTGAAAAAGAAAGCGGCTGGCCGGCGACCGTCAAAAGAATTTTCAAAAAAATCTTCAAGAAATTTTTTGATTTTAGAAGAAAGACGGCGGATCGCGAAGAAATTGACGCCGCCGCCACTTCTTTGATTTCTCTCTTGTGCCTGGGCGCGTTCATCAACTCCAAAGAAAAGTGGGAAACCGTAAAAAAATATTTTCCTTTGTTTGGAGAAAGAGAAATAAAAACCGAGGAAGTGATTATTGCCTTAATCAAAGCCACCGACAATAAGCGAAATAATCTAAATCCCGAAGAGTTTGAAAATGTCTTGAAAAAATTAGTTCAATAATTTTATATAAAACCGCTCCTTATATTATGGAGCGGTCTTTTGTTTTTTTGCCAAAAGAATTATGATATTAATGTTCATATGAAATTCGTTCACCTCCATACTCATTCCCACTATTCTCTGCTTGACGGACTGGCTAAAATAGACGACTTGATTAACCGCGCCAAAGAATTAGGCATGGAGGCCTTAGCCTTAACCGACCACGGCAACCTTTACGGCGCCATTGAATTTTATCAAAAAGCGAAAAAAGCCGGTCTTAAACCCATCATCGGCGTGGAAGCGTACGTGGCTCCGCACGGCCGCTTTGACAAACGTTCCCGAATTGACGACCGTCCTTACCATTTAATTCTCCTGGCTAAAAATAAAACTGGCTGGCTGAATCTTCTGCAATTAGTCACCAAATCCAATTTAGAGGGATTTTATTACAAACCCAGGGTTGATAAAGAAATCTTGCGCCAACACCGCGAAGGAATCATCGCCCTTTCGGCGTGCATTGCCGGTGAAATTCCGCGACTGATCGCGGCGGAAAAAATTCCGACAGCCAAAGAAAAAATTTTGGAATATCAAAATATTTTTGGTCCGGAAAATTTCTTTTTGGAAATCAGCCATCATCCGGGAGTTAAAGATTTAGAAAAAATCAACCGGGTCATCATTGAACTGGCCAAAGAGACAAACGCTCCTTTAGTGGCCACCCAGGACATTCACTATCTGAAATCCGAAGATATGCCTTATCATGAAATTCTGTTGGCTGTTCAAACGGGGAACACGGTGAATGACCCTGGCCGACTCACTTTCAAACACGATGATTTTTCAATGCGTTCTCCGGAACAAATGACCGAGCTTTTCAAAGAAACCCCCGAAGCTGTTGCCAATACCGTCAAAATTGCCGATTGTTGCAATTTGGAAATTGAACTGGGAAAAATTCTTTTACCGAGTTTTCCGGCGCCTGACGGACAGGATCCCAATTCTTATCTCCGAAATCTGGTTAACGAAAAATCAACCGGCCGCTTTCCGGGAATAACCGAGGAAATCAAGAAACGCGTTGATTACGAACTTTCGGTGATTGAAAAAACCGGTTTTGCCGATTACTTCCTGATTGTCCGAGACATCATTGATTGGGCCAAAGAGCGAGGAATCGTCGTCGGCCCCGGCCGGGGCTCCGCCGCCGGCAGCCTGGTTTCTTATATTTTGGGCATTACCAATATCAATCCCCTGAAATACGACCTGCTTTTTGAACGGTTTCTAAACGCCGACCGGATTCAAATGCCGGACATTGACATTGACTTCACCGATGTCAGACGCGACGAAGTGGTGGCTTACGTGCGGGACAAATACGGCGCCGATCGGGTGGCTCAAATTATCACTTTCGGAACCATGGCGGCTCGGGCGGCGATTCGCGACGTCGGTCGGGCTTTGGGATTTTCTTACGGTTTCTGCGACCAGATAGCCAAGATGATTCCCCTTACGCCCAACCTGGACAAAAAATCATTGCTGGAAAAATCCCTGGAAGATGTCGCCGAACTTCGCGATCTTTACAAACGCGATGCCAACGCCAAAAAATTGCTTGACTCGGCTAAAAAACTTGAGGGCCTCGCTCGGCACGCTTCCGTTCACGCCTGCGGCTTGGTCATTTCCAAAGAAGCCCTGACTAATTATCTGCCGCTTCAATACGCGCCCCAGGACAAAAACATCATCATCACCCAGTTTGAAATGCACAGCGTTGAAAAAATAGGAATTTTAAAAATGGATTTTCTCGGTCTTCGCAACCTCACTATTATTGAAAACGCTTTGGGCTTGATAAAAGACATCTACCAAAAAGAAATTGATATCAATCAAATTCCTCTTGATGACGAAAAAACTTTTGAACTCCTGCGCGCCGGCGAAACCACCGGCATCTTTCAGCTGGAAAGTTCGGGCATGCGCGGTTATCTTAAACAATTAAAACCCACGGAAATTGAAGACATTATCGCGATGGTGGCCCTGTATCGCCCGGGCCCGATGGAATTAATTCCCCAATATATCAAAAGAAAACACGGCCAGGAAAAAATCGCCTATCTTCATCCGAAACTGGAACCGATATTGGCAAAAACTTACGGCGTGGCTGTTTATCAGGAACAACTGATGACCATCGCCCGAGACCTGGCCGGTTTTTCTTTAACCGAAGCCGATGTTCTAAGGAAAGCGGTCGGAAAAAAAATAAAAGCGCTGCTTCAGTCCCAAGCCGAAAAAATGATTGACGGAATGGTTAAAAACGGCATTGAGAAAAAAACCGCCGGTCAAATTTGGCAATGGTTTGAACCTTTCGCCCAATACGGTTTTAATAAAAGCCATGCCGCTTGCTACGCCCTAATCGGCTACCAGACCGCCTATCTCAAAGCCCATTATCCGGTGGAATTTTTCAGCAGTCTTTTAAACGCCAACAGCGGCGACATTGAACGCATCGCTTTTCTGATTAACGAAGCCAAGCGGGCCAAGATCGCCGTTCTGCCGCCTGATATTAATAAAAGCTACGCCGACTTCACTCCGGAAAACTCCGATAACATCCGCTTCGGGCTTCTGGCCGTCAAAAATATCGGCGCCAATATCGTTTCCATTATTATCGGCGAGCGGGGCCGGGGCGGGCCATTTGAAAGTCTGCCGGATTTCCTGGACCGGATTAACCACCGCGACCTCAATAAAAAATCCCTGGAAAGTTTGATAAAAAGCGGCTGCCTTGATTCTTTCGGAATTGAACGGCAAAATGCCGTTGATAATATTGAAGAACTGTTGAAATTTAATTCCTTAATTAAAAAAAATAAATCAAACAACCAGAATAGTCTTTTTAGCTATCAACCGAAATTGACTTCGCTTAAATTGGAGCCGACGGAAGCCGCCGATTCCAAAACCAGATTGGCCTGGGAAAAGGAACTTTTAGGACTTTATATTTCCGACCACCCTCTAAAAAAACACCTGGCCAAGCTCAAAGACGACCGTGTCCAGTCAATTAAAGAAGCGATTAATTCCGGTCATAAAGACCGAACTCGGCTGAAAACAGCGGGAATAATTGCCAGTATCCAAAAATTCATTACCAAAATGGGCAAACCGATGTTATTTGTAAAAATTGAGGACTTGACCGATAATCTAGAGGTTATTGTTTTTTCCGAAACTCTTGCCCGAAACCCTTTGCTCTGGAAAGAAAACAACATTGTGATGATTAACGGACAACTTTCCCTGCGAAACGGCGAAACCAAAATAATCTGCAACGAAGCCAGGGAACTATAAAATAACTAACGACCAATGACTAATGACAAATTAAATAAAATTCGCCACTCTTTAGCTCATATTATGGCCGCGGCGGTTGGCGAGTTTTTCCCGAACGTGAAATTCGGAATCGGACCGGCCATTGAAAACGGTTTTTATTACGATTTTGACTTGCCCGTTATGGCTTCCGGCGAAGGCGGATTATCCATCGAAGATTTGCCGAAAATTGAAAAAAGAATGAAAGAGTTGATAAGACAAAATGTCGCTTTTAAGAGAAAACTGGTTTCCAAAAACGAAGCTAAAAAAATATTCAAAAATCAGCCGTATAAACTTGAATTAATAAAAGACCTGGTTTCCAAACAGATAACCGTTTATCAAAACGGGGAATTTGTTGATTTATGCGCCGGCCCTCACGTGAAAAGCGCCAAAGAAATAAATCCCGAGGCCTTTAAATTGACGAAAATCGCCGGCGCTTATTGGAAAGGTGAAGAAAAAAATCCAATGCTCACCCGAATTTACGGTCTGGCTTTTGAAACAAAAAAAGAATTGCTTGATTATATTGAGAAGCAATCCGAAGCCGAAAAAAGAGACCACCGGCTGTTGGGCCAAAAATTAAACCTTTTTCATTTTGACGAAGAATTCGGCCCGGGACTTCCTTTGTGGCATCCCAAAGGAGCGTTGTTAAGACAAATTATTGAAGATTACTGCGTCAAAGAATACCTCCAAAACGGCTACCAGCTTCTCCGGACTCCCCACATCGCCCGCCTTGATTTATGGAAAAAATCCGGCCATTGGAATTTCTACCGCGAAAATATGTACGCGCCGATGGAAGTGGAAGAGGAAAAATACGTTGTCAAACCAATGAATTGCCCAGGCCATATTCTGATTTATAATCACCAGCTGAAAAGCTATCGCGACCTGCCTTTGCGTTATGCCGAATTGGGAACGGTTTATCGCTTTGAAAAATCGGGAGTGTTGCACGGCCTGACCAGAGTCCGCGGCTTCACCCAGGACGATGCCCATATCTTCTGCTCTTCCGACCAGCTTAATGAAGAAATCGCCAATTGCCTCAAGCTCGGCCTGAAGATATTTAGGGCCTTTGGTTTCAAAGATTTTGATATTTATCTCTCTACCCGGCCCCCAAAATATATCGGCGCTCTCAAAAACTGGAAAAAAGCGACCGCGGCTTTAAAATACGCTTTGGAAAAAAATAATCTCAAATACCAGGTTGACCCCGGCGAAGGCGTTTTTTACGGACCGAAAATTGATTTAAAAATCAAAGACTCGTTGGGTCGGCCATGGCAATGCACCACCATTCAGGTTGATTTCAATCTGCCGGAAAAGTTCAACCTCACCTATGTCAATCAAAAAGGAGAAAAAGAACAGCCGATTATGATTCATCGGGCGCTACTTGGCTCCATTGAACGTTTTGTCGGCGTGCTTTTGGAACATTACGCCGGCGCCCTGCCTTTATGGCTCTCCCCTGTTCAAGCGGAAATAATAAATATCGGAGCGGATCATCAAAAATACGCCAAAGAAATTTATTCCAAATTATTAGAAAACGATATCCGCGTTTCTTTAAGCGACGGCAATCTGACGGTTTCCAAACGCATCCGCGAAGCCGAAATCCAAAAAATTCCTTATATTTTAGTGGTCGGCGACAAAGAATTAACAAACAAAACCGTTAATATCCGCCATTACCGCCGCGGCCAGGAAGGTGAAATCAAATTGGAAGAATTGCTCAAAAAAATCCAGAAAGAAATTGCCGATAAGGCAATCTAAGCGGATTGACATAAAACCCAAAGACTGCTATTTTGTAAAAATGTTCTTTGAAAAATTAAATCAGGCCTGATCAGAGAGGTGAAAATGGAATTAAATTTCTGAAATAATAAAAAAACTGAAAAATAAGAGAGGAGGAACTAAAATGGCAATAAACCATATTCGCTGGCTGATTCGGCCGATAGCCCGCTGCAAAGAGGGCTGTTGTATCTTGTCCCGGGCACGACGTTAAACTGCCTCTTTTTTTTGAAATGTTCCGATAACCATCGGAACATTTTTTATTTTCCGTTATAATTAAATAGCTTTGAGTTATAAAACTAAATTGTAAATAACAGACAAAAAGATTTTTCTGAAACCCAAACGGAAGCGCAGCCCCTCCGCTCACGTCCCTCCGCTCGCGAGCGGAGGGACGTGAGCGGGTTGAAGAAAATCTTTTTGCCTGTTATTCTCAAAACCGAAGTTTGGTAATTCAAAATAAATAAAATGAAAAAACAGGGAACAAAAATCATCGTCATTCTCGGGCCAACGGCTTCGGGAAAATCAAAACTGGCTATTAAAATTGCCAAAAAATTCAACGGCGAAATAATTTCGGCTGATTCCCGGCAGGTTTATAAAGGTCTGGATATCGGCACGGAAAAAATCACGAAAAAAGAAATGAACGGCATCAGGCATTACCTGATAGATGTAGCCAAGCCCAAAAAAATTTATACCGTTGTCCAATATCAAAGAGCGGCCAAAAAAATCCTGAAGCAAATTTTCCAAAAAGGAAAAATTCCGATTATTTGCGGCGGCAGCGGACTTTACATTGATGCTTTGATTTATGATTACAAATTGCCGGCCGTCGCTCCTCAAAAAAGTTTGCGCGGACGGCTTGAGAAAAAATCCACCGAAGAACTGTTTAAAATGCTTCAAGGCCTTGACCCGGAAAGAGCGGTTGATATTGACCCCCGTAATCCAAGAAGATTAATCAGGGCTTTGGAAATCGTTCTTAAAACCGGAAGGCCGGTGCCTAAAATTGAAAAACAATCGCCCTATCAAACGCTCAAAATAGGCCTCAAAAAATCAGTCAGCCAGCTTCGCCGGTCAATCCGCCAAAGATTAAAAAAAACGCTGAAAAAAGGGCTCGTTGAAGAAACAAAAAAACTCCACCGGGAAGGATTAAGTTGGAAACGCCTGAACGCATTGGGTTTGGAATACCGACTGGCCGCCGATTATCTGCGCGGACTGATTTCTTGCGAAGAAATGACCGAACAAATGGAAAGAAAAATCCGCCGCTACGCCAAACGCCAAATGACCTGGTTTAAAAGAGATAAAGATATTATTTGGATAAGCAATCCCCAAAAAGCTTTCGCAGTATGTCGGGATTGGCTTGGCCTTTGAGTTTTTTCATCGCCTGACCGATTAAAAATTGCAAGGCGTTTTCTTTGCCTTTTTTGTAATCTTCAACCGCCTTCGGATTTTCAGCGATTATTTTTTTGACAACATTTTCAATTTCACCGACATCGGAAATCTGTCTCAACCCCTTGCTTTCAATAATTAACGACGGAGCGCCGCCGGTTTCAACCATTTCTTTCAAAACATCTTTGGCGATTCGGCTGGAAATTTTATTTTCGCCAATTAAATTGATTACCTCGGCTGTCCCGCTGGGAGGAAATTTTAATTCTTTAATGCCGATTTTTTTCTCGGCCATTAATCCAAAAATGTCAGAAGTCAAATAATTGAAAAGCGTCTGGTAATCGGCAGCCGTCTTTTTTTTATCCAGCTTTTTAGCCGCCTCTTCAAAATGGTCGGCTGCTTCGCTATTTTCAACAAGTATGTCCGCCTGCGCGGACGTTAATCCATAATTCCGGCTCAGACGAATTCTTTTCTCTTCCGGCAATTCCGGAAGCGAATCTTTTAATTCCCGAAGATTGAATTCGGCTAAATCCAGCGGCGGCAAATCCGGTTCGGGAAAATAGCGGTAATCATGGGCTTGTTCCTTGCCGCGCTGGCTGACCGTTGTTCTTTTTATATCGTCCCAGCCGCGGGTTTCGTGAATTATTTTCTCTCCCGCCTCCAAAACTTCGGATTGTCTTTTTATCTCATAGTCAACCGCTTCTTTCACCGCCTTAAAAGAGTTCAGGTTTTTGATTTCCACTTTAGTGCCCATTTCATTATCTTGAGAAAGCGAGATATTCACTTCCACCCGCATCTGCCCTTTTTCCATATTGGCTTCCGAAATATCAAGATAGCGCAAAATCAACTGCAATTCTTTAGCGAAAGCCACCGCTTCTTCGCCGCTTTTAATATCCGGCTCCGTGACCAATTCCATTAAAGGAACTCCGGCCCGGTTAAAATCAACCAAAGTGTGGTTTCCCTTATCATGGGAAAGCGCGCCGGTATCTTCTTCTAAATGAATTCTGGTAATTTTTACCCCTTTCAAGCCCCCTCCTTCGACAAACGGCTGTTTGTATTGAGAAATCTGGTAGCCCTTAGGCAAGTCGGAGTAAAAATAACTTTTTCGGTCAAATCGGGAAATCGGAGAAATTTCGCCATTTATCGCCAAACCCAATTTGAGAACCGATTCCACGGCCTTTTGGTTAATAACCGGCAGCGTTCCCGGGTGGCCGAGGCAAACCGGGCAGACATTAAAATTAGGCCGCGTTTCATCGGAATTATTGGGACAGCCGCAAAACATTTTGCTTTTGGTCTTTAATTCGCAGTGAATCTCAAGACCAATAACCGGTTTAAACATATTTTTTTATTTCTTGGTGGATTCGCGAAATACTTATTTCGCCATTAATGACGACTACGTTCTTAAATTTTTTAAGAATTTTTTTATATTTCCAATAAACCTTTTCTAATTTGTCTTTGCATTCAAAAAAAGTATTCTTCTTACCTCTTTTGTCTATCCGTAAAATACAAGTTTCCGGTTTGGTGTTGATAAAAAACACCAAATCAGGCAATAAAAATTTATCATTGATTTTTAATAAATAAGAAAAAGGAACGTCTAAACCGCCGTAAGCAAAAGATGAGAAAAAATATCTATCCGAAATAACGGTTTTCCCTTTTTTAAGAGCGGGGATAATAACTTTTTTTAAATGTTCTTGCCTGTCCCGGGCATATAGTTCCTGAAGTTTTTGAGGAGGTATTTTTTTCTTTTTATCCAATACTTTTCTTATTAATTTACCAGCCGTCGAATCCAGAGTCGGCTCTTTGGTTGTTAAAACTTGATGTTTTTTTCTTTTCAAAAATTCCGCTAAAAGTTTCACTTGCGTGCTTTGGCCGGAACCATCAAGGCCCTCGAACACAATAAATTTACCAGGATAAGGATTCTTTCTCATACAAAAATAAAAAGACCTTCTGATTTAATTTTAAATCAGAAGGTCTTTGGGGTCAATTTACTCAATAGTGATATCATCAAAAAGAACCGGAATCCGTTTCTGAAATTCTTTAAGAAGCGGAATGCTGATTTCTCGCATTTGAGGATGAGCTCCTTTTGAGCAACGGAGTTTGAAGAAATGCCGCCATTCTCTGATATTATAAGTCATCACGATTTCTGTTTTCAGAGAATTAGGTAAAACCGTTCGCGCTTCCTGGGGGGTGGCTCCTAACTCAATAAGGTCGTTATAAGCTCTTTCCGAAGCTTCCATTGCTATCTTCCAGACCAGATATTTTTTATCACTCCCGACGAAGAAGAAAGGTTCGATAACCTGTATTCCCAAGGATTTGTAGTTGCAGTATCGGGTGGATTCCTGGCAATAAGAAGCCAAGCGGTGCCGGACAATTTCATGGGTTACTCCCCGGTCGCAAATTATCCGCACCGTTACTTTTTCATGCTCAATAACCGCCTC
>MFKM01000036.1:277-17256 GCA_001779575.1 Candidatus Jorgensenbacteria bacterium RIFCSPLOWO2_12_FULL_42_11 | reverse complement strand
TTTAAATTATTAATTTCTTGGGAGTTGGTTTGAAATTTTTTCAAAAGGTCGTCTAGGGAATTTTTGTCATTATTTTTATGGGCCGATTTTATTTCTTCTTGCAACTGGCGACCTTGGTTTTTGCGGGATTCAATTTTCAATTGCTTGATTAATTCCTGAAGTTCTTTTTTTAACGCTAAATCGTCAAAATCGGAAAATTCATAAGTGGAGTGGAGGTCTAAAAAAGAAACTATTTCATTTTGTTTTCCGTTTTTCAGCAGCAGGGCGGGGTCGTCTAAAATTTTTTGCCAGTTGGTTGGAAAATAATCGCGGCTCTGGGCAATTACTTGAAGAAATTCCGGTTTGGACAAAACCAACGATAAAAGTTTTTGGCAAAGTAAATCCAGTCGCGAGGGTTTGATTATTTCTTTGCTTTCCGTTTCTTCGGCGCCGGTTGAAACATTGGTTTTGGTTTTAACGGTATTTAGTTCGTGGGCCAGAATTTTTTCTTCAATTCCGGATTTCAACGAAAGCTCCTTCAGCCAATGGGATTGTTCAATGGCGCTTTTGATGGTTTTAATGCGAGCAAGCAGATGACGGACATTGTGTTTTTTGGCCGGCCAATCAAGGTTGTTGTTCAGGTAGAAATCAAAAAGGCAGACAAAAGCCGGCTGGGTTCGCTTCAGGGCGGCTTTGAGATAATCGGGATCTTCCTTCACTGCCTCCGCAGGGTCTTTGTATCCGTTTAAATCAAGCGCTTTGACGTTAAAATCAAAATCGTTAAAGAGATCAAGACCGCGCTCCAGCGCTTTAACGCCGGCCTCGTCTTTGTCAAAACTGACAATCAGGTTGTCGGCCAATCTTTTTAAATTTTTTAGCTGGTCTTGGCCCAAAGCGGTTCCGGAAGCGGCGACCGCGTTTTTAATGCCCGATTGCCAAGCCATCAAAAAATCCATTTGCCCCTCAACCAGAAAAGCGGTTTTGGAATGGCCGATTTCCGATTTGGTTTTGTGAAATCCGTAAAGGACCCGGGATTTATTAAAGAGCGGCGTTTCCGGACTGTTGACGTATTTGCCTATTTCCGAGTTTTCAAAATTAGGCAGAATCCGGCCGGTAAAACCAATGGTTTTGCCGAAATTATTATAAATGGGAAACATTATCCGGTTGTAAAATCTGTCCAGATATTTCCCCTTTTCGGTTTTAATAGCCAAACCGGCTTTGGCAATGTCATTGATATTATAACCGAGATTTATCAGATATAAAACCAGATTTTCGCCGCCAGCCGGCGCGAACCCGATCTCAAATTCTTCAATGGTGCTTTGTAAAAGAGCGCGTTTTTTTAAATAATCCGGCGCCGCCGGGAATTTAACCAGTTGTTCTTTAAAAAAAATTTTGGCTTTTTCGTTGATTTCATAAAGGACATTGAATTCTTTTTGGTCTTGGAGATTAAGGCGTTTTAATTCTATGCCGGCTTTTTCGGCCAAAACCCGCAGGGCTTCGTAAAATTCCAGATTTTCATATTTCATCAAAAATTTGATGATATCGCCGCCTTCGCCGCAAGAACCGAAACAATGCCAGATTTGGCGTTCCGGCGAAATAATAAACGAAGGGGTTTTTTCCTGGTGAAAGGGGCAAAGGGCTTTAAAATTTTTGCCGGCCGGGTGAACCGGAATATAAGACCGGATAAAGTCAACGATGTCTATTTTTGCTTTAATTTCTTCAAGAGGAGTAAGCATTTTAACTCAATTTTAGCTTTTAGGCCGATATAAATCAACTTGGGTTGAAAAATATGTTAAAATTATTTATTATCTCGTTAAGGTTATGAACATCGTCGATTTAAAATCAAAAATTCGGGAAATTCCCGATTGGCCGCAAAAAGGGATTAATTTCAAAGACATCACTCCGCTTTTGGAAGATGCCGAAAGTTTTAAATTTGCCATTGATAAACTGGCTGAATTTTTCAGCGATAAAGGCGTTGAAAAAGTGGTGGGCATAGATGCCCGGGGATTTTTATTGGCTTCGGCGGTGGCTTACAAACTGGGAGCCGGCGTGGCCATTGTCCGGAAAAAAGGAAAATTGCCCCACGAAACCATTATCCGCGAATACGAATTGGAATACGGGAAGAATGCCATTGAAATGCACAAAGACGCTGTCAAGCCGAAAGAAAAAGTGGTCATTATTGACGATGTTTTGGCTACCGGCGGCACGGCCAAAGCCGCCGCTGATTTAGTGGAAATGCTTGGCGGAAATATTATCGGCCTCGGCTTTTTGATTGATTTAACTTTTCTGAAAGGCAAAGAAAAATTAGCGAAATACAATGCTTTTTCTTTAATTTGCTGCTAAAATATTTTTTTAGCTGATTTTTTTATTATTAATTACAATTCAAGATTACTATTGTGATTCCACGATCGTGCTTTTACAATAGTAAAATAGAATTTAAGATGAAATTGATACGAAAATGGAGAAAATAAAAATAGGAGTTTTCGGCGGGTCGGGATTTTATAGCTTGTTGGAAAAAGCCGAGGAAATAGAAATAAACACTCCTTACGGCAAACCCTCCGCTAAAATCACGATAGGGGAATACGCCGGAAAAAAAATCGCTTTTTTGCCCCGGCACGGCGAAAAACATCAATATCCGCCGCACAAAATTCCTTACCGAGCCAATATCAGGGCTTTTAAAGAATTAGGCGTGGAAAGAATCATCGGCCCTTCGGCCGCCGGCAGTCTTCAGCCGGGCATCAAACCGGGGGATTTTGTCGTCTGCGACCAATTTATAGACAGAACTTGGGGTCGGGAAGACACATTTTTTGACGGGCCGAAAGTGGCTCATATTTCCGGCGCCCATCCTTATTGTCCGGAATTAAGAAAATTAGCGATTGATTCCTGCCGAGGGCTGGAAATAACGACTCATGATAAAGGCGCGGTGGTTGTTATCAACGGTCCCCGTTTTTCCACCACCGCCGAATCAAGATGGTTTTCTTCTCACGGCTGGGAAGTCATCAATATGACCCAATATCCGGAAGCGATTTTAGCCCGGGAAGCGGAAATTTGCTACGTTAATATCGCTTTGATTACCGATTTTGACGCTGGCTTGGAAGGAACGCGCGATATTAAGCCGGTCACCGTGGAAGAAGTAGTCCGGGTGTTTAATGAAAACAACGAAAAAGTCAAAAAAGTTATTTTTAAGATGATTGAGAAAATATCCGAGTTGGGCGGTTGTCAATGCAATCAAGCCTTAAAAAACGCCTTTTTTTAGCTTCCTATGATTTCTACCCTGGTTTTTTTGACGCCGAATTGTTCGGCTTCCGCCCGGGCCGGGAACCAAATGTCAATCTTGTGGCTGTTTTTCTTGGCCATTCGGTCTTTGACCGTGAAAATCTTTTCTCCGTAAAGCTCCGGCAGTCTGATTTTGGTATCAAAGGCCAGGAAGTTGGCGGCCACGATGCCGTCTTCAACATAAGAGCCGGAAGCGGTGATAAAGGGCGTAGAATCGGTTTGGTCGGGCGTGCTGGAATAGGCGGTTATTGTTATTAAGTCGGTTTCCGGGTTAACGCTTCTGTCCTGCCCAATATTCGTTTCTTCTAACAGGTATTTGTTCTGAAGGCCCATTTCTGATGGATACGAAGACCTAAGGACAGCCGAAGCGTTAACTTGGTAATTAAAGCGCGCCGGAGCCTCCGCCAAGTAATCGGTTTTGGCTTTATTTTCCCTAATCGCCCCCCCCGTCATTAAACCGGGGAAAATTAAGCTGGGCGTTAAATTAAAAAAGACCAAAAAGGCGGATAGCCGATATTGTTTATTCATATTTTTAATCATTAAACAAAAATCCCCGTTAAGGGATTAACGTATTCTAACACGCATTATTCCGTTTTGTCAATATGGCGAAAAGATAGGTAATTGCTGGTGTATTTAGGCCCTAGAGAACGTTTTTACCCTATTATCTATCTCAAATCGTGTTCGTGGAAGCACTTGATGTATTTTTTATCAAATTGGGGGATATGCCTGGACAGCCAGTCTTTGGCAAAGCTGGCGACTTCATTAGCCAGATTTTCCGTTTCGGTGTCCGGATTTCTTGCCTGATTGATATAGTCGGTTATTTTTTGCCGGAAATCATTATGTTCTTGGATGTGGGACTCCGCGTCTTCGTAATTGAATTGCTTGAAGTATTTTTCTTCGGTGGACAGGTGGTAAAAAGCGTAATTGCCCAATTCGGTTATCTTCACTGTTAAGCCATCGGCTGAAATGGGGCTTTCGCTCAATAAATCATAAATACTATTGGTGATTTCAAAGTAATGCTTATGCTGTTCATCAATTTCCGCGACTTCAACGCTATAGTTGTCGTCCCAAACAAATCTTGGGGAATTCATATTTATGAATTAATTATATTTGATAATCATCGCTATTTTCATTATAGCATATATTTCCCCAACTGGCGGAGGGTACAGGATTTGAACCTGTGATACCTTTCGGTATATTCGCTTTCCAAGCGAACGCAATAGACCGCTATGCGAACCCTCCTCTCCAGAGATTCTATCACCGATGGCAAGGCAATCAAATATCGGTTTTATCGTTATAAACCACTATTGAATCCTTGTCTTTTTCTTTTTTGGCTTCGTACATGGTCATATCGGCTTTTTCTATCAATTGATAAAGCTGATTCAAGACCTTTTCTTTGGCTTTGTGTTTTTTTGAATAACCGGTCGCGAGGCGAGGGGATTTGTTTTTATGATGATAACTGACGATTCCGAAACTGGCGCTCATCCTTTGACTTTTTATTTTCAGCGTTTTTAATTTGGCTTTCAATTCTTCGGCAATGGCAAAAGCGGTTTTCTCGTCGGTTCCGGCCAGGCCGATAACGAATTCGTCGCCTCCCCAACGGGCTACGATGTCTATATCCCGGACCGAATTTCTGAAGATTTCGGCGGCCATTTTCAGGGCTTTGTCTCCGGCTTTATGGCCGTATTCGTTATTGATGATTTTTAGATTATCAAGGTCAATAAAGACCACCGAAAAATCTTTAAAAGAAATTTTGCGTTTTTCGGGAATACTTCTCAAGGCTTTCACCTCTTTTAAGAATTTTTCCGCTTCTCGGATGAAACCTCGTCTATTATAAAGTTCGGTCAGGATGTCTCTTTCGGATAAAGCCGAAAGTTCCCGAATTTCTATTTCTTGCAGTTTTACTAATTTTTCTAATTCTTTTGTTCGTTTTTTGAGTTCAAAAACAGTCTCTTTCCCCATTCTTATATTCTATCAATTACCGCAATTACCGCAATTACGGTAATTTTAAATACTCATATCCCGCAGGGCTTTGATTCGTTCCTCCACCGGCGGATGAGTCGTGAATAATTTGCCAAACCAGGAAGCGCGGTTTTTGCCTTTGAAAGGATTGTCAATCCAGAGATGAGAAGTGGCATTGTTGGCTGTTTGCATTGGCGTAGGGTCGGCTGAAATTTTTTCCAAGGCCCTAGCCAGGCCTTCGGGATAACGGGTCAAAAGAGCGCCGGAAGCGTCGGCCAGGAATTCCCTTTTTCGGGAAATAGCCAGTTGTATTAATTTGGCAACAATCGGAGTCAAAATCGCCAAAATAATTCCAACAAGCATCATTATTGTCTGCGCTTGCCCTCCGCCTTCCCGGTTATCTCTTCTACTTCTAAAAAACCGGGCTCTTAAAAAAAAGTCGGACAGAAGCGCCACAAAGCCGACAAGAATCACAATAATTGTGGAAATAAGAATGTCTTTGTTGCCGATATGAGAAAGTTCGTGAGCGACGACTCCTTCCAATTCATTTTTGTTCAGCATCTGCCTCAAGCCGGAAGTTACGGCCACGGCCGCATGTTCTTGATTCCGGCCGGTAGCAAAAGCGTTGGGCGAGGGGTCATTTATCATATATATTTTCGGCGCCTTGAGCCCGGCCGCAATGCAAAGATTTTCCACAATTCTGTAAAGCTCCAAATCCTCCTCTTTCTTTATCGGCCGCGCGCCGGACATCGCCAAGACGATTTTATCCGAAAACCAGTAACTGAAGAAATTCATAAACAAGCTGAATGCAACGGCGACAACGACAAAAGACGAGTCGCCGTAAACTTGTGAAAACACCCAGCCAATCCCGACGACGACAATCAAAAAAACACTCATCAAAAGCCATGTCTTGCGGATATTTTTTGATTGTTGAGTGTAGAGGGACATTTTTTATTCGCGCAATTCCGATAATGACAAAAATTTACGCTTCTTATTTTTTAAATCCGGAAAAATTTTATTAATGCTCGGCGCTTTAGATTTCATGTTTTTATTTTTTTCAATATCTCATCCAGCATTTTTATTTCCTCCAAAATTCCGTCTATTAAATCGTAGTTTTCGGCTTCTTTGGCCGTCACCCATTTGTAATCAATGCTGTCCTCATCCAACTTCACTTCGCCGGAAATTAGCGGACAATAATAACTTAAAACCAAAACGGGGATTCCGTCCGGTCGGATGAAAGTCAAATCCAAAAGATATTGCGGTTTGCCGATTTCAAGATTGACTTCTTCTTTAACTTCTCTTTTTAAAGCGGTTTCCACCGCATTATACCACTGATCGCCTTTATGAGTCGGCGGAGTATTAACGTAATCATCGGTCTCAAGCCCGCCGCCGGGCACAGTCCATTTCCCCGGAAAAGCTTTTTTGCTTAAACTCCGGCGAGTAATCAGATACTTGTTCTCATTATTGTAAATAATAGCTGTAATGGCGATGCGATGAAGTTCTTTGTCTTTTATTTTTTCTATTCCACTCATAATAAAAACTATAAGCTGTTAGCTAAAAGCTGACTTTGACCGGCTCTCTCGCTTCCCCTTCTTCCAGTTGGAAGAATTCCATTTTTGAGAATTTGAACATACCGGCGAGGATATTTGAAGGAAAAGTTTCAACCGCCGTATTCAAATCCCTGACATTGCCGTTGTAGAATCGGCGGGCCGCCTGGATTTTATTTTCGGTATCGGCCAGTTCTCTTTGTAAATCAAGAAAATTGGCGTTGGCTTTTAAATCCGGATAATTTTCAGCCACCGCGAAAAGGGTTTTCAGGGTGTTGGAAAGAGTAGCTTCGGCGTTGTTCCGTTCTAACGGATTGCCGGCGGCGCCAGCCACCAGAGCTCGGGCTTGAGTAACGTTTTCCAAAACCGTTCGTTCGTGTTTCAGGTATCCCGCGACCGTTTCCACCAAATTAGGAATTAAATCGTAGCGGCGCTTGAGTTGGACGTCAATGTCCGACAGAGCTTCTTTGGCTCTAACGCGGAGCTGAACCAGTCGGTTATAGATGGAAATTACGAATAAAACCAGAACCGTTAAAATAATAAGATTAATGGCGAGGGGTGTCATATTATTTATTATTTACTAGTGGCTAATTACTAATTGTTAGTAATCTTCTCCCATTCCCATCGGCGGCCGGCCCGGCATTTTATCTTTCTTTTCCTCCGGCAATTCCGCCACGACGGCTTCGGTAATCAGGAGCAGGGAAGCGACCGAAACGGCGTTTTGAAGCGCCAGCCGGGTAACTTTAGCCGGGTCAATGACGCCGGATTTCAAAAGATTTTCAAATTGGCCGGTAGCGGCGTTAAAACCAAAATCGTCTTTTCCTTCCTTCACCTTATTCAGAACAACCGCGCCGTTGTAGCCGGCATTTTCGGCAATCTGCTTGAGGGGAGCGTAAAGGCCTTCCAGAATTATTTTGGCGCCGACAATTTCCGCTAATTGGCCTTTGTCGTATTTATCTATCAGCGCTTCTACCGCTTTGGCGGTTCTGACCAAGGCCACGCCGCCGCCGGGGACGATTCCCTCGTCAATAGCGGCTTTGGTGGCGGCCACCGCGTCTTCAATTCGGTGCTGTTTTTCTTTTTGCGCCACTTCGGTAGCCGCTCCGACTTTGACAACGGCGACACCGCCGGAAAGCTTGCCTAACCTTTCTTGAAGGTGTTCGCGGTCAAATTCGGAATCGGTTTTTTGAATCTGAACTTTAAGTTGGGCGATTCTTTTATCAATTTCTGTTTTTTCTCCTTTGCCGCCGACAATTGTCGTATTATCTTTATTGGCCACTACCCGATGGGCCTGGCCCAAAGCGATTAAGTCGGTGTTTTCCAATTTTCGGCCGACTTCTTCGGAAATAAATTCGGCGCCGGTTACCGTGGCGATATCCTGAAGCATTTCCTTTCTTCGGTCGCCAAAACCCGGCGCTTTCACGCCCAAGATGTTAAAAATGCCCCGAATTTTATTGACAACCAAAGTAGCCAGGGCTTCGCCGTCAATTTCATCGGCGATAATCATCAAATCTTTTTTGCCGGCCTGGATCAGTTTTTCCAAAAGCGGCAGAAGGGCGCTTATGGCTGAAATTTTCTGGTCGGTTACCAAAATATAAGGATTTTCTAAAACCGTTTCCATCCGTTCCGGATTGGTAACCATATAAGGAGAAATATAACCGCGGTCAAATTGCAAACCTTCCACTAATTCTTTGGAAAGTCCGAGAGCTTGGGATTCTTCAACGGTGACCACGCCGTCTTTGCCTACTTGACTAATGACGTCGGCGATTAATTTGCCTATTTCTTCATCGCGGGCGGAAATAGTCGCCACCTGGGCGATTTCTTCTTGGCTGGTTATTTTTTGGGAAATATTTTTGAGGGACGACAAAACTTCTTCGTAGGCCTTTTCTATTCCTCGGCGCATGGCAATGGGGTCTACGCCGGAAGTAACGTTTTTCAGACCTTCATTGATGAAAGACTGGGCCAAAAGAGTGGCGGTGGTGGTTCCGTCTCCGGCGACATCGTTGGTTTTGGAAGCTACTTCCTTAATCAGTTCGGCTCCAATATTTTCAACTCTGTCCGGCAGTTCAATTTCTTTGGCGATTGTCACGCCGTCCAAAGTAATAGTGGGCGCGCCATAGCCCTTGTCTAAAACCACGGCCCGGCCCCGCGGGCCAAGGGTTATTTTTACGGCGTTAGCCATTTTGTCCACGCCGGCCTTTAGTTTGGCTCTTGCTTTTTCGTTAAATAAAATTTGTTTAGCCATAGTAATCCTCGCTAATTAAAAATTTAAAATTAAGAATTCAGAATTAACGACTTTTAATAATTACTCTTAAATTCTGCATTTTGCATTCTTAATTCTTAATTATTCTTGCTATCCAAGAATAGCAAGAATGTCTTCTTCTTCTCCGACCAGATATTTTTTGTTATTAATTTCAATTTCGTCGGGGCCGTATTTTTTGAACAGGACCAGATCGCCGACTTTTACCGCCATTGGCAAACATTCGCCTTTTTCATTTAATTTTCCGGGACCGACGGCGATTACTTTTCCTTTAATGGGTTTTTCTTTTTCCGCGGTGTCCGGCAGAACAATGCCTGATGGGGTTTTTTGTTCTTCCGCCAGCGGTTCAATGAAAATATGATTTGAAAGTGGTTTGAAATTCATAATAGTTTTAATAAATTTTAACGACCTTGTTATGTGAAAAATTTTAGCAACTTTAAAAACATTGTCAATCTTGACATTTGACCGCCGAGTATAGATACTTAAACCCAATGTTGTCCAATTTTACCAAAAAGGCCTATGAAATTTGTTACGCCGTTTTTCGGTTGGGCGATGGCATTCAAAATACCGATTTAAGAACTCGTTTGGAAAACGCCGGTCTTGACCTTTTGGGGGCCAGTTCTATTAACGACAATTCTTCCTTGAGCAGTTCGCTTTCGCATTTGGAGGTTTTAATACTTTTCAGCCAGGGGATAGGGAAAATAGGATATATCCAGTCCCAGGTTTTGCTTAGAGAAATCGGCAATTTTAATTCGGCAATAAAGAAAAATAATTCGGCAATCTCCGAATTGAATTTAGAAGAATTTTTCCAAGATTCTATTTCTCAAAATGCCGAATCTAAATCAAAGCTGGCTATACCGATGGCAATAGACAATAAAGCCAGCGTTTCAATAGAAACCAATCAAGACGAGGCAACGGCTGGGGAAAAAGACAAAGAGAATTCGGCAATGGGGTCTTCCTCCGAGAGATCTGGCGAAGCCAGACAATCGGCAGTTATGAATATAATGCGGCAAGTTCAGAATTGCCGAATTAAAGATTTAATTGCCGCATTTCCCGGTGTCAGCGAAAGAACGCTTCGTTATGACCTTCAAAAATTTTGCGAAGAGGGGACAATTGAACGAGTTGGAACAGGCGGTCCCGGAACTTATTATCAGCTCAAGTCTAGCGTAACTTCCGGCTGATATTTTCGTTATACTAAATAGTTATCCACTGGTTTGGTATAGCGGATTTGATATAATATTTTTATAAAGTTCAGAGTGAGGCTGAACAAAAAATACGATTGCAAGATTGAAACATTGAAGAGTTGAAAAGATTATTAAAAAATCTTTAAATTTTTCAATTAGCAATCTTTCAATTGTTTTTATCGGCCTCGCTTTGAAAAAAGCGAGATTTTTGTTTATGGGAAGTGAAACTTAAAAAATAGATATTAGGATTATTCTCTTGTTTATTCCGCGAATTTACCTCACAAGTTTAGCGGCGGGTCGATAAATAAAAGCAATAATCTTCCAACAAAAAATTAAAAATACAATTTAAGTCGATTAAAAATTCAATTAAAAATGAGTATTACAAAAAAGATTATTTCTATTAGCGTTTCGTTAACGACGGCTGTTTGGCTTTCAGGGGCGGCAATGCTTGTCCCTATGGCTCAAGCGGCTACTATTGACGAACTTCAGGCCCAGATTAACGCTTTGTTAGCCCAGATTCAATTATTGCAAACCCAGTTGGGTTCGGCTCAAGGCCAGCAAACATCGTCTTTCAGCTTTACTAAGGACCTCACCCTTGGTTCAAAAGGAGATGATGTCAAGGCCTTGCAGAATCTTTTGATTTCTGCGAACAAAGGTTCAGCGGCTGCGGCTTTGGCCGCGGTTGGAGCGACAAGCTTCTTTGGCAATTTGACCAAAGCGGCTTTAGCCGAATATCAGGCGGCGGCGGGCGTTTCCCCGGCGGCCGGATATTTTGGACCTAAAACCCGAGCTTACGTTGCTTCTTTGGGAGGCACGACTACCGGAGGAACGACTACTGGAGGCACAACCACCGGAGGAACAACTACGTCAGCTTCAGGATTGGCTCTCGCTTTAGCGTCTGACAATCCGGCGGCTACCACTATTCCTTCCGGCGTCACTGGTTCTAATTTCCTGAAATTTACAGTTTCCGGAAAAGGCACCTTGTCGTCTCTTTCTTTTAAGAGAAACGGACTTGGCGCCACAACCGATTTTGTTTCAAGCGGTCTCTATCTTTATGATGGAGCGGCTCGTTTGACCAGCGGTCGCAGTCTTAATTCCACCACTCACGAAATTTCTTTCCTCAATTTGGCTTTGGCCATTGATGGAACAAAAACTTTGAGCTTGGTGGCCGATATCGCGACCAGCTCCGTTGCCACCGCCGGCGCTTATCATTACTTCACCCTAGTATCAGCGGCTGGCGATCCTACGCCGACTGGCACTTTGACAAGCAATGTGTTTACTATCGGCAGCGCGGCAGTTGGCACCGTAACCGCTACTTCAGGCGTGGCTCCGTCCAACCCCAAAGTTGGCCAGGCCGCATCTTTAGTGGCTGAATTCAAATTAGCGGCTAATTCCACCGAAGACATCACTATTAGCCGGGTATCATTGACCGAAGGCGGTTCAATTACCAATTCCAATCTTACCAATCTCGTTTTGAAGCAAAGCGGCAACACTGTCGCCACCGCTTCGGTGATTGGAGCAAAAGATTTGGCGACTTTGGTGTTGACCACCCCGTTCCTTTTGGAAAAAGGACAGGAAAGAACCTTCCAGCTTTTTGCGGATATCGCCGGTTCCACTCGCACCAGCGATACGGTTGTTTTCTACTTTGACAGCAAAGCCGACATCATCGCCACCGGTAAAACCTATGGCTACGCGGTTACTGTTGACATCTCTGGTTTAGACGCGACCAGCGACGGCGACACTCTGACAATCGCGGGAGGTGATCTTACTATCACCTTAAACGGCCCGGTTGCCGGCGATCTCGCCATTCGCGCTCAAGACGCGGTGCTCTATGATTTCACTTTGGTTTCCAAGAACAATGTTGAAATCCGCAACTTGAGATTCAACGCGTCAACCACCGGCACTATCGCTCTTTACAACGACTTTAAGATTTGGGATACGGCGAACAATGCCGTCATCACCAGCGCTCAAAACATCGCCACCGGTTCTTCAAGCAAGACCTTTACCGATATTATCAATCTTACGGCCGGTGTATCTCGGAGATTTAAAGCGACGGCTGATGTTGATTCCACTAACACGGCTGATGGCACTATTGTCATTAGATTATTGGCTTTTGAGAGCAACGACATTAAGAATTTGGATAACAACACTTATGTTGCTACCAGCGTCATTGTTCCGAACAGCATAATCGTTGGCAATGTCCAGACTGCCAAAGCTCCGACTCTTGATGTTCAGTTGGCCGCTTCTCCGACTTCCCAGACCTATGTCCAGGGAGTTAACGGAGTTGACTTAACTGGCTTCAGCTTCCGGGCGATTTCCGATGACATCAAGATAAGCTCTATCAAAGTCACCGCGACTTCTAGCGTCTTAACCATAACCACCGGCGAAGTCCAGAGCTTGGGTTTGTACGACGGCGCTACGTTGGTTTCCAGCCTCAAATCGCTTGATACCGACCTCACCGTCACTTTTGACAACCTGAACTTGACTGTCGTTAAGGGGGCGACCAAAGTTTTGACTTTGAGAGGTAATATCTCCGCCAACGCCACCGACACCGATGTTTACTACTTCTATATTGCCGGAGCGAACAGCACCTACCTCACGGTTTACGACAAAGATGGCAACAGCGCCACGATAACTGGTTCTGCCGCCAACTCTGGCCCGACCGTTTCCCACACGATCACCACGGCCGGTAATGTGTCGGTCGCTATCGCGGCTGATGACACAGAATCCGAAGCCGGTATTGTGGTCGCGGGCACGGAAAGCGTTTTGGCTAAGTTCCGATTCACTTCCACCAATGAGGAAATGACCGTTAATAAATTACAGCTTTTGGTTGTTGAAACCAACAGCGCTACCGCTACTTCTACGGCTTCGGCTGATGAAGCTCCGACAATCAAGCTCTATGAGGGTTCAACCCAGATTGGAGCGACAGCTGGTTACACGGTAACCGCTTCCGGAGACAACGCCGGCACGGTCTATATTCAGGACCTTGGTTGGAAAGTTACGAAGAACGGCAGTAAAGTTCTAACGGTTAAGGGTGTTTTGAACACCATTTCCGGAGGCGCGGATACCGGCGCCAATGTCTACGCAAGCGTGATGGCCGCGGGTTTTGAAGCCCAGGGCTCAAGCGCCAAAGACACAACAATTACAGCGGCGACTGGCAATCAGAAGTTGGTTTATAAGACCAATCCGACTATTGCTCAACCGTCCGCGGCCAGCACCAAGCTGACTGTCGGGCAGATTCCGGTCTTGACTTTTGCTATCACGGCTAACAGTCAGGAACAAGTCGCTTGGAAGCAGATTCAGTTCAAAATCTCTATGACCGCGGCTACGATGACGGCTGTTAATGCTGTCCCGGCCTCAACTGGTTCAGCGTTGATACTGCGGGATGTGACTACCGCTACCAACCTCAACATCGCTAGCGGCTTCAGCTCCGCAAGCGCTGTGACCGGAGAACAGACGACCATCACCGGCGGCAATACGGGTTATGTTTCTGTGCTTCTTAACTCCGAACAGGTTATTGCGGCTGGGCAAACCAAGAACTACCAGTTGCAATTAACCTTTAGCGATATTTCAAGCACGGTTGGCGCGGCTTCAGTAGTCGCCCAGATTCACCGTGGCGAAGTCGCTGTTGTCGGTTCGGGAACGGTCTCTGGGATCAGAAGCGGTTTGGGTAACGCGACTGACGCGTCTCCTTCATTCGTCTGGTCTGATTACTCCAACGTCTCGCACACCGAAAGCACTGCTGACTGGAACAACGGTATGTTCGTCAAAAACTTACCGTCTTCCATCATCACCATCAGCAACTAAGTCATCCTTGAGGACTTAGTTGTGTGAAAAACCAAAAGAGCCCGAAAGGGCTCTTTTGGTTTTGCTAATGAATGAGATATAATTTGGAATATGGGGCAATCTCAATTTATATTAAAAAATATTATCAAATTTCTTCTTTTCGCCACTGCTCTCACTCCGCTGATTATAGCCTGGTCTACCATTTTCCCTTATATTTTCGGCAAAGTGGTTTTTTTTCGGAGCGTTATTGAAATTGCCCTGATTTTGTTTTTAATTTATTTACTGTTTAATTGGAAATTAAAAATTAAAAATTGGAAATTGTTAGTCCGGAATCCTTTATTTATTTTCGTAGTTTTATTTATTCTCTCTTTGATTATCAGCGCGATTTTTGCCGTTAATCCCTATCGCGCTTTCTGGGGGACCATAGACCGGGGCGAAGGCCTTTTTGGAATGTTTCATTATTTCGCTCTTTTAGTTATGGGACTCTTTATTTTTGAGAAAAAGGACTGGTTTAACTTCTTTAAGATTCATTTGGCAGTGGGACTGATTTTGATTTTTTACGCGTTTCTTCAACACCCGTTTAAAATTTATAATTTCCCATTTGCCTTGAAATTCATAGATCCTCGGCCCGGCTCTTTTATTGGCAATCCGTCTTTTTTGGCGGTTCACCTGTTTTTTTTGATGATGTTCGCCGTCGTTGTGTTTTCGGAAAAAACGCGGCATACGGACGAAAAACGGATTAACGCCGACAAGGCAATTCGTATTAATCCGTTAAAATCCGCGTTCGCCGTCGTTCGTAAAATTTTTTGGCGCTGTTTTTCTTTATTGATAATTATGCTTTCAATGATAACGATTTTTCTCACCGGCACCCGGGGGGCCATCTTGGGACTGGGGACAGGATTAATCATTTTACTTTTTTATTTTTCTTTAAAAAGAAAAGGATGGTTGCGTAAACTCTCCGTCTGTTTTTTGATATTTATTATAGGTTTTGGCTGGGTTTTTTGGGCAACCAGGCATCAACCGGTTTGGCAAAAAATCCCCGGCTTTGACCGTTTAGCTAAAACCGCCGCTTTTGACGCTAATGATAATTCCACCCAAACTCGCATAATCACTTGGCGGTTAAGCTGGAACGCGTTTAAAGAAAAGCCCTGGTTCGGCTGGGGACCGGACAATTATTTGGTCGCCTATGAAAAACATTACGAACCGGGTTATGCTATTTACGGCGAAACTTGGCTTGACCGCGCTCACAATAAAATTTTTGATGTTTTAGTGATGCAGGGTCTGTTTGGGTTATTAAGCTACCTCGGTATTTTTGCCAGCGCTTTTTATTTATTGTTCAAGAAACGAATTGCCGGAAAACATTTCATAATGGCGGGGCTGGTTGCCTATTTTGTCCAAAATTTGGTTCTTTTTGACCAACTGAATTCCGACATTGCGTTTTTTGTAATTTTGGGCTATTTAATTTCTACTGAATTACGCGCTGAAAGCGTAAATTATGCGGCGAAACCGCTAATTACCAATAATTTCTATAAATTATCGTCATTGACCATTGTTATTGTCGCTATCAGTTTTCTCGGCTATTCGGTTTACGCTTTCAACTATGTTCCTTTTGTTCAGGCGAAAGCGTTTCGGGAGTCTCCCGTTTTAGGGAATGTCTTTTTTATGGAAGAAAAGCTCAAAGAAGCGATGTATCCTTATAATTTTGCCCAATACAATATCCGCAGTTTCGGCATTGACGCTTTTTACTTGGACCAGTTTTTTTACAATCCTAATTTAATGGAGAAGTCCCAGCTCAAAGTTATCAGCGATTTATTGATTGAAGGGATGGATGAAATAGTAAAACGCGAACCTTTTGACGTCAGGACTCTGATTAGGGAAGTGGAAATGTTAAACGGCGTGACCAAGAATTATCCTTTTAAAGACGAGAAAGAAACCGCTCCTTTATTTAAAAAAGCCGAAGCCCTGATGCGGGAAGCGGTCAAACGGGCGCCGAATCGCCAAGAAGTTTATTATCATTTGGCTTTTAACCTGGCGGGCCAAAAGCGTTATGATGAAGCAATTGAGACGGCTCGTTACGCGGTTTCTTTAAATCCCAAAGTGGTTCGGGCTCGTTATCATTTGTTTTTGATGCTGGCTTTAGCCGGCCGAAACGAAGAGGCTTTGAAAGAATTGGCTGTTGTTGAAGAATTAAGGCCAAACTACGACGGTTTGATGGTCGGCGACATAAATACCGCAATGTTGTTTTATTATAATCTGGGGATGACGGATAAAGTGACGGAATTTCTGATTAAAAGCTTGGATGGCCGGACGCTTCATAAGTTCAGAAGACGGTATTATGAGCAGGCCCTCGGCTATTTTGCCAGCCAGGAAGATGCCAAGCATTTCTTTTTAATGGCTGATTATCTGGCGAAATTTGACGACCTGAAAGACAATATGGAAGTTCTTATTGATTTGGCCAAAAACGGCAATTGGTCAATAATTCATAATCTTCGTAAAATATAAAATATTATAAAGTGGCCAACAATTTTTTCTTAAAACTTTCAAAATTTTTTCTTTATCTGGCGCCTTTTGCCGTGATTATCGTCTCTCGGAGCACTCTGTTTCCGTTTATTGTCGGCAAGTATGTGTTTTTCAGAATAGTGGTGGAATTGGCTTTAATTTGTTTTCTTTGGGCTTGGGCGAGGGGAGAAATTAAAATCTCAAATCTCAAATCTCAAATTTCAAAACCCTTGCTTATCGCGGTTTCTGTTTTTGTTTTGATTTTTTTACTGGCCGGATTTTTTGGTTATAATCCCTCGGCTTCTTTTTGGTCTAACTTTGAGCGGGGAGAGGGCGGACTGCAGATGCTCCATCTTTTTGTCTTCTTTATTTTACTGGTTTTGCTTTTCAGGGATGAAAAATCTTGGCGCAAGATGTTAAAAATTTTTCTTTTGGCGGCTATTTTGGCGATAGTTTACGGGATATTGGCTTCTCTGCAATATATAG
>MFKM01000036.1:0-158 GCA_001779575.1 Candidatus Jorgensenbacteria bacterium RIFCSPLOWO2_12_FULL_42_11 | reverse complement strand
AATCCGGCTTATCTTGGCACTTATATGATTTTTGCCTTGTTTTTCACGGCTATTTTGCTATTAGAGAAACGCGCGAACTCTGGCGTTCAACGAAAACCGGCGCTGAACCGGAGTAAATTCGCGTCTTATAAAAAGTGGTTTCTGGCGGGACTTGCGGT
>MFKM01000035.1 GCA_001779575.1 Candidatus Jorgensenbacteria bacterium RIFCSPLOWO2_12_FULL_42_11 | reverse complement strand
CAAAATTTGAAAAATGAATTGGAATTCGGGTCTAAAGAAATAAACTTGATGGTTCGGTAAATTCGCCATAAAATGTCAAACAATAATAGGAAAAAAATTATTTTTGCTTTCGGGGTTATTTTTCTGCTTTCTGCTTTTTATTTTCTGCTTTCTACTTCGATAGAAGCCGCGCCGTTGCAATTACAAGTAAAATTCCCCTGTCCGAATTTTCCCGGAGCGGTTTGCCCGGCCACCCCCGAAGAAGCCGCCCAAAGTCCGGCGGCGTATATCGCCCGCCTTTATCAATTTGCCTTAATGCTGTCCGGGATGCTGGCTTTCGGAATGATTATTTACGGGGCGATTCAATACACGGTTTCCGCCGGCAACACGACCCAGCAAAGCGACGCCCGCGACCGCATCACCCAAGCGCTTTGGGGCGTGGCTTTGCTCTTGGGCGCCTATTTGATTCTTTATACCATTGACCCAAAATTAGTGAGCTTAAAAGACCCGAAAATGAAGCTTCTGGAAGTGGAGGCGCCAAAAAACTACAAACAAATCCAAGAAGGAAAACTTCAAAAAGAGGAAAAAAACATAAAAGAAGCCCAGGAAAAATTTCAAACACTTGAAAATACCGAAAGGGGTCTTCAAGAAAAACTTCGAGAAAATGAAGGAAACGAAGAAGAGTACAAAAAAATTCAAATAGAACTCAAGAAAACCCAAGACCAAAAAAAACAAACTCAATTTGAAATTGACATGAGAGAAAGAATTAAAACAGGAATTAAATCAGGGGGCCGTTAAGCAGAAATTTTTATTTGAAATAATATGCGTAAATTTTTAGGTTTTATTATCGGAATCATCGGAATCTTGGCATTGGCCTGGCTGATTTATTTTGTTATCAGCAAAGCAACCGCCCCAAAGACTATCAATCCTCAACCAACAGCCCAACCGATTACCGCCCAAACCCAATCACCGACAAGAGAAGCCCCCCCGGCCAGCGGTCGGCTGAAAACCATCTCTGGCAGTCCAATTTTTGATTACTGGGCTGCTTCCAGCACCCAAGAAATTTTTTATGTCACCGAGACAGGTAAAATCGCCAAAGTCAATCCCGGCGGTCAAGACGTTTTTCTTTTGGAACAGGAAATTCAAAACCTTAATTTTATCCTGCCTTCTCCTGATAGCCAAAAAATTATGGTCGCTTTCGGCAACCCAACCCAGCCGCAATTCAGCATTTTTGACCTGACAAATAATAATTGGTCGCCTTTGCCGATGGAAATCAAATCAACGGCCTGGTCGCCGGAAGCCAAAAGATTGGCCGCGGTCATCAGCCAAAACAACCAAACTAATTTAGCCATTATTGACCTGGCTAAATACTTATCTAATGACGCCAAACAAAAAGAAAAAGCGATTAAAACAATTATTAAAAATTTTGCCCTGAAGGATTTAAAAATGGACTGGTTGAGGCCGGATGAAATAATTTTTACCGATAAACCTTCCTCTTTAGTAATGGGTTCGGCTTGGCGGCTTAATCTCTCCAAACTCAATTTTGACGAAATTGTTCCACCCGGCAACGGATTAATAATTAAATGGCTAAAGGACGATTTGGGGCTGAAATTCCAAAACAAAAAAGCAGTTTAATCAACTGGGCCGGGCAAACCATCAACGACTTCCCGTTTATGGTCCTGCCGGATAAATGCGTTTTAAAATCCAATTCTCTTTATTGCTTCCTTTTTACGCCGACCAGCCCCAAAACCAACTGGCCCGATGATTATCTCCAAAAGTCAATTTATACCAATGATGGTTTTTATAAATTTGATTTAAATAATTTAACGGCGCCCGAATTGGTTTTTGACCCAACCACGGAAGGAAAAATTATTGATGCCGCCAACCTCAAAACTTTAGGCAACAAAATTCTCTTTATCAACCGCTACGATAATCTGCTTTATAGCTTAGGGATTAGTGATTAAGGAAGTAAAAACTTTTTCTCAAAGCTGGTTTATTTCTCCCAAACTTCCCTTCATCAGCCAAGGTCTTCAGGTTAGATAAATTATCACGCCCACTTCGGGAAGGCCTTCCGGAATTCCTTCGCCTCAATAAGATAGAATTCGCTTCGCCCCGCTCATCGGGGCTTCGCTCATTATCTTATTAGGTTCAGTTAGTGCCGGCTTTCCTCTCGTTCGCTTCGGTAATTTATGACCAACCCTCTCGACGGGCTGAATTTAGGGAAGTTTGGGAAGTTTGATTTGCCTCATAATCACAGGCTGGTTGAAAAATGAAAAAGCCTGTAAATTTTTACAGGCTTTTTATCTTTAAAGTGTCTATTGGTAGTCTTCCCAATATAGCACCTTGCTACGTTCAACGGGAGTTTCTTCGTAAACAAATTCTGGAGGGCTATCTTTGTAACCTGGTATCTCCACGAGTTTGTCTACGCCCATCTTCCACTTTACCGTAATTTTCTTTCCCTCTATCTCTGCTTTCGTAATTCTGATATTGCAGTAATCGTTATTCTGATCAAGGACTTCCATTCTCATCCCAGTTGATTCTACTGATATTATAACGAGACGACCAAATCCTCGATCTGTCTTCGCGTTAATAATGCTAACGCTAAGAACCGCTATTTTTTCAGGAATTAATTCTGCGGTTTCGTCAAGATAAACAGGGAAACCTGGTTGTTCCATTAAGCTTCGGGCGATTTCACACCATTTTTCCGCCCTTAAACGTTCTGTTGCGTCCTGGTCATTCCACTCTTTTCCTTTAGCGATAACCTTCATAACACCCTCCTTTTCTTTTTTTTAAAGAGCAAACATCTTTAGCGAGATGTCTGCTCTTTTGATTTTTAGTTAGACACCTTACTTTAAGATAGGAGAATTATACACCTATTTTCTTAATCTGTCAAATTTTCAGGGGGCGCAAAATATACTAGTATAAATCCGCATTAAATCTGTGTTAATTAGTGTTCAAAGAGTAGTGCTCGCCCTTGAAAAGCAAAAACTTTTCTTTAGCCAGCCTGTTGAAGTGAAGTCATAAATTATCCCTCGCTCCATAATTTATCTGAACGGAAATGGCTGGCGAGGAAAAGGTTTGGGAAAAAGGTTTTTGTTTTTGTAGTTAAATTGGTTTAATCACCACTTTTCGTTCTTTGCCTTCGCCGATGCTTTCGGTTTTTAAATCGGGATGAGAAGCAATTTCCAAATGAACCAACCGGCGTTCGTAAGCGTTCATCGCCGGCAATAAAATTTCTTTTTTATCAAGAATCGCTTTATGGGCGGCGGCTTTGGCTAATTCAGTAATCAGCCGCTCGCGTTCCCGGCGATAATTATTAACATCCAGCCACACTTTCTGCTGGCTTTCTTTCTGGGAAATCAAATTAACCAGATATTCAAAATCTTCTAAAAACCCGGGCAAATCCTGGGCGATTAATTGATCGTTGATGATAATGGAAAATCTTTTTGACGACTCGTTTAAATTTATCTCAAAATCATCTAACCCGGTCAACTCAAGCAGTTTTTTTATTTTCTCCAATAATTGTTCCATGTTGTTTTTGTTTTTCTAACGATTTATTGATAAAAACTTGCTGGCCCAAAGAAAAAAGCGACGAAACCAACCAATAAAGACCGATAGCGGACGGCAGGTTGCTTAGAACCAAAAGGGTCAGGGCTGGACCGATATACAACATCGCCTGATTGGCGCGGTCGGCGGCAACCGAGCAGACGCCTGCTTTCGGCATCATCATTATCTTTCCCTGCCAATATTGAGCCAGGATTGCCAAAATCGTAATCAAAAAATTCTTCTGGCTTAAATCAATTAAACTCAAAAATTTATAATTGTCAAAAGCGGCGTTGGAAAGACCTTTTAAAAAAACCCGGTAAAGAGCAATCAAAACCGGCAATTGCACGATTAAAAGCACGATGCCGGAAAAAGGATTGACACAATGTTCTTTGTAAAGGTCAAGCAAGGCCTTGGTTTGTTTTTCCTTGTCGTCTTTGTGGTCTTGCTGGATTTTTTTAACCAACGGCTGCAACCTTTGAATTTTAGTCTGGTCTTTCGCTCCGCGATGGAAAAAAGGCAAAAGCAAAAACCTTATAAAGACAGTCAGCAAAATAATAGCAATGCCCAAGTCCCGAAAGGCGATGGCTTTGTAAATGAATATCAAAACCTCAAGAATCGGCTGATAAAGCAGAGTGTGAAACAAATTCTTCATAAACAATTAAACCGTTAATTTTTTACGGCCCTTTTGACGCCTTCGAGATAAGGTTCGTCGACCCCCGGTAGTCATCGTCCGTTTCAAAAACCCGTGGATTCTGCTCCGTTTTTTCTTTTTTGGTTGATAAGTAATCGACATATCATCTAATTTTAAACACTTTTCCCCAATTAATCAACAAGTAAACCCCGTTTAGAAGTTTACCGCTATTTTTTTCGGTGGTAAACTAATCTTAATGCCTTTTTGTCTTAGAACCTAATGTTTAAGAAAATCAACAATCAAACTTCTAACGGGGTAAATTACAAAAGCCCTTTTTTACAATCTTGCGTTGCTGATTTTATAGTTTATTATGAAATCAATGGTTAACGCAAACCTAAACGATCTCTGGCGGGGAGTTTTGGGGGAAATCGAAATTCAAATTTCTCGGCCAAATTTTCTTACCTGGCTAAAAAGCAGCCGTCTTATCAACAAGAAGGAAAGCGAGGGGACGGTTATCGTCGGCCTGCCTAATAATTTTGCCAAGGAATGGGTGAAGAATCGTTATCACAAACTTATTTTGGGTTCTTTGAGAAACATGGACAGCTCCATTAAGGTTGTTGAGTATATTGTTGAACGCCAACCCCAGCCAGATTTAATAAAAACAAAAAAAGGGGATCAGCCGGAAACTTTTGCCGAAATCGAAAAACAAAAACCGCTGATTGAATTAAAAATTGACTCCGAAACCAATCTTAACCCTCGCTACACCTTAAAATCTTTCATTGTCGGTTCTTCAAACGAATTGGCTTACGCCGCCGTTACGGCGGTGATAAAAGATGTCGGAAAAAAATACAATCCGCTCTTTATTTACGGCGGGGTGGGGTTGGGCAAAACCCACCTCCTCCAAGCGACCGGCAACGAAATTAAAAGTGTTTACAAAAATCAGATTAAGGTTCTTTACGTCAGTTCGGAAAAATTTCTTAACGACATGCTCTGGGGAATCCGCAATAATAAAATGGACGATATCAAAAAAAGGTATCGCAATACCGATGTTTTGATTATTGACGATATTCAGTTTATCGGCGGCAAAGAAAGAACCGAAGAAGAATTTTTTCACACCTTTAATGTCTTATACGAAAACAACAAGCAGATAATAATGTCTTCCGACCGGGCGCCGGCCGCCATTCCTATCATAGAAGAGAGGCTGCGTTCTCGTTTTGAAGGCGGCATGATCGCCGATATTAGCTACCCCGACTACGAAACCCGATTAGCCATTCTCCGAACAAAGGCCCAGGAGAATAGGTGGCAAATTGAAGACAAAGCCCTGGAATTGATAGCCAATAAAGTTAAAAAAAATATCCGCGAATTAGAAGGGGTTTTAAACAAGGTTGTTTTTTATCAGGACATCAAAAAAGACAAAATTAACGCCCAGAAATTAGAAGAAATTGTCAACGAGGTAGTGCGCGTAAACACAAAAAACATCAGCGCCAATGACGTGATAAAAACCGTGGGGGAGTTCTTTGAGATCTCTCCAGCCGATATGATGGCCAAGTGTAAAAAGAAAGAAGTCGTTGAACCTCGCCAAATTACGATGTATTTATTAAGAGAGATGCTTAATTCCTCTTATCCCTCTATCGGCGAAAAGCTCGGCAAAAGAGACCACACCACCGTTATTCACGCCTGCACCAAAATTTCCCGAGAAATTAATCAAAATTCGGTTTTAAACCAAAAAATAATTTTAATAAAAGAAATGATTAATAAATCCGCGTAAGTTCTGGATAAGTTGTGGTTTACTTGTTAGTATTAACTTGATAAATTGACAATAAAAAATCGGTGATTGAAAAATAAAATAATTTATACTCATTTTTTCCAGTTTTTTTCAACAATAAATTAGAAACGAAAATCTTTTATTTATAAACAAAATTTAATAAATCCCCAGTTTAAACAAACACTATTACAACTATGAGATTAATTATATTAAATAATAATTTAAAAGAAGCACTGCGTTCAATAGGGGGCGGAATTGGGGATAACTCAAATTTACCGATTTTAAAAAACATTCTTATTAAAACCGAGGATAATAAAATAATTTTTTCAACCACCAACCTGGAGTTGGCGATTAGTTATCTGGCTTCCGGAAAAATTATAGAAGAAGGGTCTTTGACAGTGCCTTTTGGTATTTTTTCAAGCATTATCGGCAATTTAACAACCGAAAGAATTACCCTGGAAAACAAAGATTATAATTTATTGATAAAAACCGACAATTACGAAGCCACTGTCCAGGGATTAAATCCCGAAGATTTTCCGATTATTCCCAAAATAAATAACGTTGATAAATATATCAAAATCGGTTCCGAAATTTTCAAAAACGCTTTGTTGAAAATAATTAATAGCATTCAATATTCAGAAATTCGTCCGGAAATCAACGGTTGTTTGTTCAGTTACCAGATAGATTATCTGAAATTAACCGGCACCGACAGCTTTCGGTTGGCTGAAAAAAATATATCCGCCGATCAATTTAAGAGCAATTTTGAAGAAGGATTTGAAACTATTTTGCCTTTAAAAACCATTCAGGAAATTTTACGGGTTATTTCAAACGAGGGCGATTTGAGTATTTTTATCAGTCAAAATCAAGCGCTTTTTAAAACCAACGAATTAGAAATAATTTCCCGGCTGATAGACGGCAAATTTCCCGATTACCAAAGCATCGTTCCGCAGGATTTTAAAACCGAATTGGTTGTCAATAAAACCGAATTAGCAAACGCTTTAAAGTTAACCAGTATTTTTTCCGGACGAGTTAACGAGGTAAAATTGAAAATCGGAGAAAATAAAAAATTTTTGGAAATTTATTCCGCCGACAACGCCTTGGGGGAAAACCACTATTTACTGCCGATAAAAACCAGCGGAGACAATCTGATAATTTCTTTTAATTGCAAATACCTGCTTGACGGGCTAAAGTCGTTAGAAGATAAAGAGGTGATTTTGGGGCTAAACGGAGATAATCAGCCGGCAATGATTAAATCCCCGGCTGACAAAAACTGGTTTTACGTCTTAGGGCCGATCAAGAGTTAGGCCGCGATTACGGTTTCTTATTGCGAGAAAATAATTGATTCTTTTTCGGCAGAATTGCCAAAAACATCGCCGATTTTTAGTTTAAGAATGTTTTGGAGCTCTATTTTTTGATTTATAATTTGATACTGATATTCGTAAACCCCTAAAGAGTTTGGATTTTTGCGGTCAATCAGCTGTTCGTTGAGGTATATTTCTATTTTATCTAAATTATTGTTTGATTTAATTGTGGCTTTGACATTGATGGCGTCTTTCGCGAAATCTCCGCTTTTCGGGAAAAGCTCGGTGATTTCCAGGCCGGAATTTTGTTCGTTACTGGAGCCAAGCGACAATCCCGGGGGTGTTTGGTTATAGCGGGAAAAATCAGGAACATTGATTTTTAACCACTCCATCAGTCCTTCTTCCCAGTTTTCAAATTGAGGATCGTTCTGGGGATTTTGGGGGTTAGGTCCCGCGGGATTGTCTTTGTCTACGTAATAAAGGATGTCGTGGACTTGAGGATATTCAATGTCGTTGATTTTATATTTGATTATTGATTCGCCCCGCAGCATCGGTTTTTCGGCCAAAACCAAATCCGGCCGCGTGAAAGTTTCGGATAAGGTTTGTTTCTTAAGAGCTTCGTCCATAAACGCGCGCCAAATAGGCACGGCCGCCAGAATGCTGCCGGCTTGTTGTTGCATGGACGAGTTGTTGTTGTTGCCGGCCCAAACACCGACCACCAAAGAACGGGTGTAGCCCATGGCCCAGGCGTCGCGAAAGTCATTGGATGTTCCGGTCTTAAGAGCCACTTCCTGGTCGGGGAAAACCGTCAGGTTTAAGCTGGAAGCAAAAAGAGGTTGGCGCAAGTCCGCGTCCAAAAGGATATTGTTGATTAACTGGGGATAAAGCGGTTCGGTGACTTTTTCGTTTTTTCCCCGATATTCTTCCAATATCTCCCCGTTGCTGTTTTCTATTTTCAAAACCATTACTTGTGAATGCTTAACGCCTTCCTGACTAAGAACCGAATAGGCTTCAACCAAGTCTATCAGTTTGACCTCGCCACCGCCCAAAACCAGCGATAAACCGTAACGCTGGGGGTCGGTTAGGGTGCTGATGCCAAAAGACCGCAGTGTTTCCAAGACATCGCTTAAGCCGGCCAGGTAAAGCAGTTTAACCGAGGGGATGTTAATTGATTGAGCCAGGGAGTTTTTTAAATCAACCGAACCCCGGAATTTTTTATCGAAATTTTGAGGATGAAAACAAATCGGATTTTGATTGCTAAAATCAACCGCGGCGGGACAGGCGGGATTGTTCGCGGTAAATTCGGTAGGCGCGTCAAACAATACCGTGTTCGGAGTATACCCTTTTTTAAAAGCGGTCAGATAGACAAATGGCTTGAGGGCGGAGCCGGGCTGGCGCAGGCCACGGGTAGCGACGTTAAAGTTGCCTTCGTTTTTGACGTCAAAATAGTCCCGGGAGCCGACTAGCGCCAGAATTTGTCCGGTTTTGGCGTCTTGGGCCAGAAGGGCGGCGTTTTTTCCGTGATAAAGTTTTTCGTTGCGGGCGGCTCCTTCGGCAACCGCTTTTTCGGCTAATTGCTGAAGATCGTAATCAAGCGAGGTTGTCACCCTTAGTCCGCCTTTTTCTACCGCGTCTTCGCCATAACGATTAATTAGATATTCTTTCACTTCCATAACGAAATGAGGAGCTTTGATAGCGCCCAGCGACGGAGGGGCAAAGACCAATTTGGTTGCTTGGGCCAGGTCTTTTTCCGCGGCATCAATAAAATTTAATTTCAACATTTGATCCAAGACAAATTCCTGGCGTTTTTTGAGTTCGTCCAAGTGATAACCCCAGGGCGAGTAATAGCTGGGGGCCTGAATCAAGGCGGCCAAAACAGCCGACTCCGCTAAGTTAATTTTCTTGGCCGGTTTATTGAAGTAAGTCTGGGCCGCGGCTTCAATGCCGTAGATGTTGGAGCCATAAGGAATTTGGTTGAGATACAAAGCCAAGATTTCGTCTTTGGTGTAACGGCGTTCCAGCTGAATAGCCAAGGCGAGCTCTTTTATTTTTCTCCGGAGCGTTTTTCCCGATGAAAGAAAAGCGTTTTTGGCTAATTGCTGGGCGATGGTGGAGCCGCCCTGAATTTTTCCGCGAACTAAATTATTGAAGGTTGCCCGGACGATGGCTCGCCAGTCAAAAGCGGAATGGCTATAGAAATCCCGGTCTTCAATAGCGATAGTCGCTTTTTTGGCATAATCGGGGATTTCGTCAAAAGGAATGACGGTTCTGTTTTCTTCGGCGTGTATTTCGTAGAGCAGGGTTTTGCCCGTCCGGTCGTAAATTTTGGTTGATTGAGCGAGCTGTTGATTGCTTGTTTGTTTTAAAACCGGCAAGTCTTTTAATAGCGATGACACATAGACTGATCCCCCCGCCGCCAAACTTAGGAAAATCAACATAATCAACCCCGCTATTTTAATAATTGTTTTCTTTTTAGGTTTCATTGGTTGTGGTATTATTGTGAATAATACCAGCAATAAAATGAAAGATAAAATTGAAAATAGAATCAAAGACTTGCTGACCATGGGGGTGGAAGAAGTGATCGTCAAAAAGCATTTAGAGGAAAGATTGAAATCAGGAGAGAAGTTGAGAGTAAAATTCGGCATAGATCCGACAATGCCGGATCTTCACCTGGGCCATTCGGTTTCGCTTCTAAAATTAAAGCAGTTTCAGGACTTGGGCCACCAGGCTGTTTTTTTGGTGGGCGATTTTACGGCGACCATCGGCGACCCCTCGGGCAAAACAAGCTCCCGGAAGCCTTTAGCTGAAAACGAGGTTAAAGAGAATATGGCGAATTATATCCGGCAAGCGGCTAAAATCCTGGATATCAAAAAAGTTGAAGTTCGCTGTAACAGCGAATGGTACGCCAAGAAGGGAATGGATTTTTTGGTTCAAATCACGTCTCGTTTTACCTACGCTCATTTAATTGAGAGAGAAGATTTTCAGAATCGGATAAAAAAAGGGGCGGACATCAGTCTTTTGGAATTAATTTATCCTCTTTTGCAAGGATATGATTCGGTGGAGCTCAAGGCAGACGTGGAAATCGGAGGGACGGATCAAAAATTCAATCTTTTGATGGGACGCAAGGTTCAGCAGCGGTTCGGTCAACCGGAGCAAGATATTATTACAATGCCGTTGCTTGAAGGAACCGATGGGGTAAAAAAAATGAGTAAAAGCTATGATAATTATATCGGTTTAACCGACGCCCCTTTTAAAATGTTTGGCAAAATTATGTCAATTCCGGATAAAATTATGGGAAGGTATTTTGATTTGTTGACCAGCGTGCCTCGGAGAGAAATTGACGATCTTGTTCCTCGGGACCAAAAATTAAGACTAGCCTGGGAAATCGTTAATTTTTATCACGGGGCCCAAGCCGCCGACCAAGCCAGGGAAGAATTTATTCGGGTTTTTAAAAAAGGGGGAGCGCCCGCTCAAATTAAAGCCATAAAAATAACCCCCCGCCCAATCGGAGCCAAAGAGTTGTTGGTTAAATGCGATTTAGCCAAATCTCTTTCGGAGGCCCAGAGATTGATTGAGCAGGGGGCAGTTTCTTTAGACAACGAGGTTTTGACAGACTGGCATCAAGAACTTTTCATCAAAAAGCCCGTTGTCTTAAAAGTAGGGAAATACCATTTTGTAAAACTTATCCTTTGATTAATTCTTTATTCCGTCTCTTCTTCCTCGGACGGGTTTTCTTCCGATTTTTCTTTTTCTTCGGAAACAAAACCGCAATTGGAACAGGTCCCGCCTTCCGACAAATCACTGCTGCATTCTTCGCAAGTGGTGTTTTTAACCATTGTGTGATTTTAAAAATTAAACGACCTTTGGCCACTATTAGGTTTTGTGGTCATTATATAAACACACTAATACCTGTCAAGGGGGCGCGGATTGGGCTTCGGCAAGCTAATCTCTCCAAAAGATTGGCTGGCAAAGGAAGGGTTGTTTACCATATTGCCGGCGGCGATGGCCAAGGCCAGCGCGTCGGTAACATCGTCAATTTTTTTCGCGGTGTCGATTTTTAAGTAATAGCCAACCATTTTGGCGATGGCTGCCTTGGAAGCTCGGCCGTCGCCGCTAACCGTCAATTTGGCTTCCGAAGGCGAGATCTCAATCAAGGGCAGTTTGTTTTTTAAAATCAGCAAAACCAAAACACCGCGGGACTGGCCGACTTCCAAGGCGGTTTTTTGGTTTTTAACAAAATAAAGTTTTTCCAAGGCAACGAAGTCGGGCCGTTCTTTTTTTAACAACCGGGAAAAAGATTTTTCCAAATCCAATAATCTCCGGTTTTTGTCTTTAGCCGAAATTTTTAGCAAACCGGCCCGGATAAATTTTAAATCATTTTTTTCCTGGTTAATCAGTCCGTATCCGACGCGGACACTGCCGGGATCGATGCCTAAAATCTTCATATTTTTTGCAATTAATTTTGAATCGCGAAATAGCCGTTTTGTAATTCAAGGTAATCCAGCAAGTATTGTAATTGCCGCAATTATTCAATTACTATTGGTCGTTATGTTTTGAACGTCGTCTTGGCTCTCCAATCCCAGAATTAGTTGATTTAATTTATTTTTATTTTCTTCCGAAATCAGCTGTTTGAATTTAGCCTGCCAGCGGCCGTCAACGTTCTCAAAAGCCCAAAGAATGTTTTCCGGTTCCGTAAACTTGGCCTCGTGTTTGTTGATGATGTTTTTGATTTCGGGAATGGCGCGGTTTTTGTTATCGGTGATGGCCTCAATTAACAGGGCGGTTCCCTCCGGTCCGTAGACGCCGATGATTAATTCTTCCAGGTTTTTGTCTTCAGAGGCGCGCTTGATCGCTCGTTCAATGTTTTCTTGAGGGACATTGCTTTCGCGGGCTTTTCCAATAGTGGTTCGCAGGCGAGGATTGAATTGGGGATTGGGCTCTTGGCGGCTAGCGATAGCAATCGCTTTGAGTAATTTTGAAAATAACCGGCCGCGTTTTTGGTCGGTGGCTTCTTTTTTGTGTTTTATGGTTTTCGTGTGCGAATGGCCGGACATATATTAGAATTTAGAATATAGAATTTAGAATATATAATCAAGGGACGGGAGCAAACTAAAAGCCCCGCTAGAATTATCTAGCGGGGCGATTCTGGCGGCTGACGGGTTTTTTATTGGTGTTTAAATTCGGCTTTCCACGGGACAACTCCCAAAAAGCTTCCCTGCCAGCGATCGGGATGACCGAAGGAAGAAACCGGGAAATAGCCCATTACAACTTCATCCCCGAAGATTCCTCCTTGATATTCATGGGCGCGCCCATCCAAGTAAATCCAATGCTGCTGTTGCCCGACAAACTCATCAAGTCGGCCAGTTTTTTCGTCGTATTTTCGGTAGGCATAGGCCATAAAGCTAAAACTACCGAGGGTTGGACTGAACCAACCAAATGGCCGCTTTGGTTCGGTTATGATTTTCGCTCCCGGCTTCATAATAATATTCTGGCCGATATCAGGAACCACATAATAAGGCGTTGGATTTATTATATGCACCTTTTTATAGGCATCACCCGCTGGATCCAGCCCTCCTCCTTCTATTATGTATGTAGTCGTCGCGCAGCCACCCAACAAAACAATAACCAATAACCAATAACCAATAACCATTTTTTTCATTTTCCACCTCCAGTTCTATCCTATTTTTAAATGTAAACGATGCTATTATGTATAATACATATTTTAAAAATTTTGTCAAGCAAAAATCATTGACAAGATATTGTTTTTAATCTATTCTAATT
>MFKM01000034.1 GCA_001779575.1 Candidatus Jorgensenbacteria bacterium RIFCSPLOWO2_12_FULL_42_11 | reverse complement strand
ATGTCTTTAAATTAAAAACAAAATATTCGGAAAAATTGGGAGCTTATTTTATTGACCAAGACGGCAGTCGAAAACCGGTTGTGATGGGCTGCTACGGAATAGGTCTCGGCCGGTTGATGGCTTCGGCGGTTGAGGCCCACAATGACGCCTTCGGCATTATCTGGCCTGAAGAAATCGCTCCGTTTGACATTCATCTTCTGGAAATCGGCAAGACCCAAAAAATCCTCCGAAGTTTCGCGGAAAAAATTTACCAGAGCTTGAAAAAATCCGGTTTTGAGGTTTTATACGATGACCGCGAGGAAATTTCCGCCGGCGAAAAATTCACCGACGCCGACCTGATTGGCATTCCCTGGCGGCTGGTAGTCAGCGAAAAAACCTTGGCTAATAAAAAAACGGAAATCAAAAAAAGAGGCGAAAAGAAAACCCAGCTTTTGACTTTGGAACAAATTATTAAGAAAATAAGAAAATAAGAAATAAATGGGAATTTTCCAAAAAAACATCGGTATTGATATGGGAACGGCCAACACCCGCGTTTACTTAGCCAACAAGGGCATCGTCTTAAACGAGCCGTCAATCGTGGCTTTTAATAATCGGACCAATCGGGTGATTTCGGTCGGTCAGGAGGCCAAGAAAATGTTCAGCCGGACGCCCATTCACATAAGCGCCATCAAACCGCTGGCCAACGGAGTGATTTCAGACTTTGATATCGCCCAGGAAATGGTTCGCCGATTTTTAAGCAAAACCACGCCGTGGTCTTTGTCTACCCGGATTATTGCCAGCATCCCCACCAATTTAACGGAAGTGGAGCAAAAATCCGTGGAAGATATTTTCAAAAATGCCGGGGCCAGCAGCGTTTTTTTGGTGCCTCAACCGGTGGTGGCGGCTTTGGGTTCCCGTCTGGAAATCAACGAACCCGGCGCTCGGATGATAGTGGATATCGGCGCGGGCGTAACCGGCGTGGCTATTCTTTCAATGAACGGATTGGTGGTTTCCGAACGTCTGAAAATAGCGGGCGACCAATTTGACGAAGATATCATTAAGTTTGTTCGCGATGAATTTAAATTAATGATCGGCGGACCGACTGCCGAAGAAATAAAAATCGGCGTCGGTTCGGCCGCTCCCCAGACGGAAAAATTGGAAGCGGTGGCTCGCGGCCGCGATATATCAAGCGGTTTGCCTAAAGAAATTATCGTTAAAGACAGCCAAATCAGAGCGGCGATTCATCGCTCCCTTCGGGCTTTGCAAGAAACCATCAAAAAAGTGATTGAAACGGCGCCAGCCGAGCTGGTGGGCGATATTTACAAAAACGGCATTTATCTTTGCGGCGGGGGCAGTTTATTGAGAGGAATTGATGATTTTTTTCGCAAGGAAATAGCCGTCAATATCCAAATCGTGGACGATCCCCTGACTTGCTTGGTTCGGGGAACGGGTTTGGTTGCCGAAAATTTTAATCAATACAAAGATTCGCTGTTTTCGTAATGTCAAAATGCCCAAAAAATATATTTTGTTTTTTATACTTTTAGCGACCTTAATTTTGGTTTATTTCTATCAAAGGAATATATTTATCGGCCTGGATAAATTTAAAAATTCCAATTCTGCCTTAACCGAACTGCGTTTGGAAAACCAGGGGTTGCGTCAAAAAATTCAGGAGCTGACAAATAAATTAAATCTTGATAATCAGCCCTATCTGACCGCCCAGGTTTATTCGCGTTATCCTTTTAACAATAATCAGAGCTTGGTCATTGACGCCGGTTTCAAAGCTAAAGTAACGGTTGGTTGGCCGGTTTTGGCGGCCGAACACCGTCTGCTGGGAAAAATTGTCAAGGTGAGGGCCAACACCAGCGAAGTGGAAACGATTTTTTCGCCCGATTGGCGAAGCACGGTTAAAATCGGCCCATCGGGCGTTGAAGCCCTTTTGGTGGGCGGCCGCCAACCAAAATTGGAATTTATCCCGGCTAACGCCAAAATAAATCCGGGCGACGAAGTTTCAAGCGTCTCCCCCGACCTGCCCTTGAATCTTTTTATAGGCGAAGTAAGCGAGATAATTTCCCAACCCGCCGCTTCTCTCTGGCAGGCGAAATTAAAAACCGACTACGATCCGAATCAGTTAAAAAAAGTTTTTGTTATTACCGATTATGAATGACCTGGTTAAAATATTGATTTGGGGAGTTTTTATTCTTTTGGCTTTTGCTTTGCAGACTAATCATTTTCTAAGTTTAGGCGGAATTAATCCCAATTTAATCCTGCTGGCTGTTTCCGGAGGCGTCATTTTGGAGAAAAAATTCAGAAATTTCCTGGGTTTAATTCTGGCGATTATTTTTCTGTCGGTCATTTTCTGGCCATACTGGCTAAAAGAAATCTTGGTTTTATCGGGCTTGGGTTCCGCGGCTTTTTTGTTTAAAAAATTTTTAACCGGCAGCGCGGTTTTGGATTTTCTGATTTTAATTTTGATAGGGACCCTGGGATTCTATTTAATGGCAAATTTCCGCTATTTTCCCGCCAATCCCGCGGCCATTGCCGCCGAACTGTTTTATAATATAAGCCTGGGCGGTGTTTTGGTTGTTGCCCTGAAATTATTTCAACGGCGGATTTAGAAACTTTTAATTACGAAATTAAACTACAAGCAATAAATGAAAAGATTTTTCTGAAACCCAAACGGAAGCGCAGCTCCGATGAAATCGGAGCGTGAGCGGGTTGAAGAAAATCTTTTCATTTATTGCTTGCGAGATAAGAGTTTCGTAATTCAAATTTAAAAAATGCGGAAAAAACGAGAATTGAATCTTGAAGATATTTTAACCGACAAGGCGGTTATTGACGACATTTTGGAAGTGCCGGTTAAGCCCGATGTTTTTAAAATTTGTTTTTTAGTCGTCGCCTTGATGGCCTTGGTTAACGTCAACCGTCTTTTCTCTCTGAATGTCTTTAGGGGGGATTTTTATCGTCAACGCGCTTTGGCCAACATCAGCGAAGTTGCTGTTCAAAAAGCCGAGCGAGGAGTTATCCTTGACCGTTACGGCAAACCCCTGGTAAAAAACAAGCCGATATTTAATGCCGTCTTGGTGCCTTCGCAGTTGCCCAAAGAAACAACGGAAAAGAAAACGGCTATAGCTAAAATCACCGAGATGCTGGATTTAGAACCGGAAGCCATTCAAAAAATTATTAAAAAAACCGATTTGGAATTCACCAATAGAATTTTATTGGTCCGGGATTTGCCTCAAAACAAAGCCGTAATTTTTCAAAGCGCGAATTTAGCCGGTTTACAAATAGAAAGCGGCTGGCAAAGAGATTATCAGGAATCCAAAGCATTTAGTCATCTTTTGGGCTATGTTGGCCTAGTCGCCAAAAATGATCTCGTCGTCAACCCGGATTTAACAAGCAATGATTTAATTGGCAAAAACGGCTTGGAAGCTTATTATGACCGTCAACTAAGAGGAGAAAACGGGAAAATAACCATTTTTCAAAATGTCCAAGGAAAGATTTTGACTGAAAATTTAACCAAACAGCCAAAAGCGGGCCAGCCTTTAAAAACTTTTATTGACGCCGATCTCCAAAATTATTTTTCCAATCGCTTGGAGCAGGGCCTCAAAGAATTGGGTCGGGACACCGGAGTGGGCATAGCGATTGATCCTTCAAATGGCGAAGTGCTGGCCTTGGTCAGTTTGCCTAGCTTTGACGGCGCCCGAATTGCCGACTTTCTCAATCAATCCACCCAGCCGCTTTTCAATCGGGCGATTACCGGTCTTTACGCGCCGGGTTCAACCATCAAGCCGCTGGTAGCCGTCGCCGCGCTCAATGAAAAAGTCATTGATACGAAAAAAGAAATTTTTTCCGCCGGATATATTGAAATTCCCAATCCCTATAATCCCGACAAGCCCAGTATTTTTTTGGACTGGAAGCCTCACGGCTGGGTTAATTTTTACTCCGCCCTGGCTCGTTCTTCCAATATTTATTTTTACGCTCTCGGCGGAGGCTGGGAAGATGTTAAGGGATTAGGCATCAGCAAGCTAAGAGATTATTGGCAACGTTTCGGTTTCGGCAATCCGACCAATATAGATTTGGTTGGCGAGAAAGAAGGACTCCTGCCCGCGCCTTCCTCCGATTGGCGATTGGGCGACACTTACAACGCGACTATCGGCCAAGGCGATCTTTTGGTTACGCCATTGCAATTAGTTAATTACATCACAGCCATTGCCAACGGCGGTAAAATATACGAACCACGGATAGCGAAAACCGAACCCAAAATGCTCAAAGACCTTGCCAATCTGAAAGAATTTCTTTCCGAAGCGGAAAAAGGAATGATTGAAGCAACCCAAAAATCTTATGGCACCGCCTACCTTTTGAATGACTTGCCTTTTCTAACCGCCGCCAAAACCGGAACCGCTCAAATTAATTACAATACCAAAACCAACGCTTTGTTTGTCGGCTACGGCCCAATCCCCCAACCCCGGATAGCTATTTTGGTTTTAGTTGAAAATGCCCGGGAAGGCAGCTTGAATGCCGTCCCTGTGGCTAAAGATGTTTTCAAGTGGTATTATGATAACCGAATAAAAAAATAAAGATTATGACAAAGGTTTATTTAACCAAAGAACGGTTAGCCGAATTAAAAAAAGAATTAGCTGATTTAAAAACCCGCGCCCGGAAAGAAATAGCCGAACGGCTGAAACAAGCCAAAGAAATGGGCGACCTTTCCGAAAATTCCGAATTCTCCAGCGCCAAGGAAGCGCAGACATTGATAGAACACCGAATTAGCCAATTAGAAGATTTAACCCGGGAAGCCGCCATCATCCATAAACCGAAAGACGGTCAGACAATTAAAATCGGCTCCGCCATTAAAGTTCAAAAAGGCAATCGGTTTTTTAATTACACCATCGTCGGCCCCGAAGACAGTCAGCCGGGCAAAGGATTGATTTCCAACGAATCGCCTTTGGGCAAAGCTTTTTTGGAGAAGAAAGCCGGCGAAACCGTTAAAGTCCAAACCCCCGTCGGTTTGGCCGAGTATAAAATTATAAAAATAGAATAAAAATGCTTAAAGATATTATTGCCGAACGACAAAAAAAATTAGCCAAACTCAAAAGCCGGGAAATCAATCCCTACCCCTCTTCGGTAAAACGAGAAGCTTCTTTGGCCGAAGCTTTAAAAAATTTCAATCATTGGCAAAAAATCGGAAAGAATTTATTTTTGGCCGGTCGGCTTCGGGCTTGGCGCGACCAGGGCAAGATAATTTTTGCCGACCTGGAAGACGAAACCGGAAGATTGCAGTTGGTTTTTAACGAGAAAAAAAGCAAGCAATTTGATTTAATCAAAGAAACTTTTGACAGCGGTGATTTCGTTGAAGTTCGGGGCAAACTTTTCAAAACCAAAAGAGGAGAAAAAAGTTTAGCCGTAAATTCAAGCCGAATCATCGGCAAAAGCCTAAGGCCGCTGCCAACCGAATGGTTCGGTCTTAAGGACGCCGAAGAACGTTTCCGCCGCCGTTACCTGGATTTGATTTTGAATCCGGAAGTCAAAAAAAAGCTCCAAAAACGTTCAGAAATCATCGCCCTTTTCCGCCAATTGCTTCAGGCTGAAGGATTTTCGGAAGTGGAAACACCCATCCTTCAACCTCTGCCCGGCGGAGCCAAAGCTAAACCGTTCAAAAGCCACTGGGAAGCCCTGGGCGAAGACGTTTTTTTGAGAATTGCCCCGGAATTGTATCTTAAAAGATTATTGGTGGCTGGTTTTGAAAAAATTTTTGAAATTGGGAAAAATTTCCGCAACGAGGGAATTGACCGGGAACATTATCCTGAATTTACCATGCTTGAACTTTACTGGGCCTACGAAAATTATCAGTCTTTGATGAAATTCATCCGAAAAATTTTATTAAAACTGGTTAAAAATCTGAAGCTGAAGTCAACGGTTTTTAATCGGCCGTGGCAGACATTCACTTTTGACGAAGTCCTGAAAAAATTCAGCGATTCCGCCCGGAAAAACCATCTTGATAATTTAAACGCCGATGAAGCCGCCGAAATTTTCAAAAAAGAAATCTGCCCAAAATTGAAAAATCCCACTTTCATCACCGATTATCCATTAGCCCTCTCTCCTTTGGCCAAATCTTGTTCCGGCGACTCCCGACTGGTTGAGCGTTTCCAGCTGGTAGCCAACGGCTGGGAATTAATTAACGGTTATTCCGAATTGAACAACCCCGAAGAACAGCGCCGCCGGTTGGAAAAGCAGGAAGAAAAATATTTAGCCGGCGATGAAGAACTCTCTCGGGTAGATCAGGATTTTCTTGAAGCCCTGGAATACGGGATGCCTCCGGCCGCCGGTTTAGGAATAGGAATTGACAGATTGGTAGCCTTGTTAACCGAAAGTCATTCAATCAGGGAAATTATCGCTTTCCCAATGCTTAAAGAGAAAGAACAAAATAAATAAATATGTTAGACGTTAAATTTATTCGTGAAAATTCCGAAGCAGTCAAAGAAGGGATTGCCAAAAAGAAAGCCGACCCCAAGCTGGTTGATTCTTTTTTGCGGTTGGATGAAGAATGGCGAACAAAAGTGGCGGCCATTGACCAATTGCGTTCGGAGCACAATTTGAATAACAACGAATTGGCCAAACACCGAACCGATGATTTAATCAGCAAAGCCGAAATTCTCAAAAAACAATTAACCAAGTTGGAAGAAGAAGAAAAGGACATCAAAGAACATCGTCAGGCCAAACTTAACTTGATACCCAATTTACCGCAGACGGATGTTCCACTGGGAAAAGACGAAAGCGAAAATCAGGTTATAAAAGAAGTGGGTGAAAAACCGAAATTTGATTTTGACCCCAAGGATTATCTTTCTCTGGCCGAGAAACTCGGCATTATTGACATCAAACGAGCCGCCAAAGTTTCCGGCAGCCGTTTCGGCTACCTCCTGGGCACGGCCGCCCTTTTGGAATTCGCCCTGATTAATTTCGCGCTCAAACGTCTTCTTGATGAAAATTATATTTCCAAAATAATCAAAAAAAACAATCTTAATGTTTCCAATAAGGTTTTTACTCCGGTAATCCCGCCGGTTTTAATCAACCGGAAATCAATGTGGGGCATGGGTTATTTGGACCAGGGCGCCGATGAGATTTATCATTTGGAGAAAGACGATCTTTATCTGGTCGGCACCGCGGAGCAGTCGCTTGGAACAATGCATCAGGACGAAAGCTTTAAAGAAAGCGAACTGCCTAAACGTTATGTCGGATTTTCCACCTGTTTTCGCCGCGAAGCCGGCTCTTACGGCAAAGACACCAAAGGTATTTTACGGGTTCATCAGTTTAATAAACTGGAAATGTTCAGTTTCGCCGCTCCGGAAACTTCCGAAGAAGAACATAAATTATTTTTGGCCGTTGAAGAGGCCTTGATGCAGGAATTGGAAATTCCTTATCGGGTAATGAAAATTTGTGCCGGCGATTTGGGCGCTCCGGCGGCGGCCAAATTTGATATTGAGACCTGGTTTCCGGGCGAAAATATTTACCGCGAAACCCACTCCACTTCCAACTGCACCGATTATCAGGCGCGAAGACTGAATGTTCGTTATAAAGATAAAACCGGAAAGACGAATTTTGTTCATACCGTCAACGGCACGGTTTTCTCCCAGCGTCCGATTTTAGCCATTATTGAAAATAATCAAACCAGGGAAGGCGGTGTAAGCATTCCCAAATCTTTAGCTCCCTATTTTGATAAGTCAAATTAGAAAAAGCGAGATGCCGAAATTCGCGATAATTTTCTCTGTTTTTATTTTGTTGGTCATTGGCGTCGTTTATTTTGTTTTTCATTCGCCGTTTTTTCAAGTAACCGGCATTGAAGTGGTCGGTTCGCAAAGAACCGAAGAAATTAAAGGAGAATTAATCGGTTTTCTTTTGAAAACCGCGAGTTTCCGGTTTTGGCTCGGCCCGGAAAATTTGCTTTTCTGGTCTCCCGAAACAACCAGCCAACCCCTCCCATCCCTGCACTGGATCAGAGATATTAAAATCCGGAGAAATTGGCAACAAAAAAAAATCGTCATTGAAGCCCAAGAGCGCGAACCTTATCTCTTGTGGTGTCTCACAGCCAGCGGCGATTGTTATTGGCTTGACGAACAAGGCCTGGTTTTTTCTCTCGCTCCCGAAGCCGAGGGCTTTATTGTCCCAAAAGTATTTGAAAAAAATGGCCGCCAACAATTGATATTCGGTCAGCCGTTTTATGACAATCCCCAATTAGTAAAAAATGCTTTGGAGATTGTTAAACAAATAAAGAAATCATCGCTGGCCGTTAATCGCTTTTTGATTAACGACATTAATCTGGAGGAATTGGAAACCGAAACGAACGGGCTGAAGTTGTATTTCGGTCTGCGTTTTTTGCCGCAAAATCTTAATAAGATTTTAACCGATTTGGCCAGCCGTTTGGATTTTCCGAAACTGGAATATGTTGACTTCCGGGTGGAAAACAGAATATATTACAAATGAGTAAAATAAAATGCCGATTTATGTCTAAATTAAAATCCCCTTATTTTTTTCTCATCTTAATTATCGCTGTTTCTTTGTCTTTAATGCTTTTGGTTTCCAGCCAGGAATCCGCCACTATGGACGAGTTGGCTCATATTCCGTCCGGCTACAGTTACCTGCGATATTTGGACTATCGCCTGAATCCGGAGCATCCCCCTTTGGTCAAAGCCCTTTCGGCCATACCTTTGATGTTCATGGGATTAAATTTCCCCGTTGACCATTCCAGCTGGAATAACGACGTCAATGGCCAGTGGGCGGCGGGCAATCAATTTATTTATTGGTCCGGCAATAATGCTGATTGGCTCGTATTTTGGGCGCGGCTCGGGCCGATTATTTTAACGCTTTTGCTGGTTTTGCTGATTTATGTCTGGGCCAGGGAATTATTGGGTGACTGGTGGGGGCTTCTGCCGGCATATCTGTTTGCTTTTTCGCCGACAGTTTTAGCCCACGGCCACTATGTCACCACCGATATCGGCGCGGCTTTCGGAATTGTTTTGGGAACTTATTTTTTTATCAAATATCTTCTGAAACCTGCTGGTAAACATTTGATTTTCGCCGGTTTGGCTTTCGGCGCGGCCCAATTGATGAAATTTTCCGTTGCCCTGCTGATTCCTTATTTCATTGTCCTGACTTTGGCCTGGGTTATTCGCAACCTGCCTGACCGGCAGACAAGTCAAAAATTCTGGAAAAAATTTCTGGCTTTGGCGGCCATTTTTTCCATCGGCTATTTCTTGGTTTATCTCGTTTATTTTATTTTTACCGTTAATTATCCTGTTTCCAAACAAGTCTCCGATACTGAATTTATCTTAACTTCTTTTAAACAACGTTTAATCGCCGATACTGACATTCAGGTGGCCGGTAATAAATTTTTCCGGCCGCTGGCTCATTATTTTTTGGGCATATTGATGGCCGGCCAGCGTTCCGCCAACGGCAACACCGCTTATTTTTTGGGACAAATTTCGGCCGCTGGCTGGTGGTATTATTTCCCGGTCGTCTTTCTCCTGAAAGAACCGATTTCTTCGCTGGTTTTGATTTTAGCCGTTTTTCTTTTCGGGTTTTGGGGTATTATCAAGAAATTCAAAATCAAGGTTTCAAAATTCAAATTTCAAGATTCAGGTTTCAAGACTCAAGTTTTAAGATTCAAAAATTATCTCGGCACTCATTTCCCGGAATTTTCAATGCTCTTTTTTGTCGCTTTTTACTGGCTTTACAGCATGCAAAGCCAGCTCAATATCGGCGTCCGCCATATTCTGCCGACAATGCCTTTTATTTATATTTTAACGACCGCCGGCCTGAAAAATTGGGCGAACAGCCGTTTCTGGAAACATTCTCTTAAAATCGGCCTGATTTTTGTTTTTCTCTTCTGGTATTTTTTGGAAATGGTCTGGGCTTTCCCCTTTTATCTTTCTTATTTCAATCAGTTGGGCGGCGGCGTCAGCCAGGGTTACCGCAATGTCACCGACTCCAACTATGATTGGGGCCAGGACTTGAAACGACTGGCCGCTTTCGTCAAAGAAAAAAACATTGAAAAAATAGCGGTTGAGTATTTCGGCGGCGGCGATGTCAAATACTACCTAAGCGATAAAGCGGAAACCTGGCAGTCCTCGCGCGGCAATCCCAAAGACATCGGCATCAAGTGGCTGGCGGTTTCGGTAAATAACCTGGAAGGGGCGTTGGCCAAAACAGCGGCCGGCTTTGCCAGAAATCCGGAAGACGAATATCCCTGGCTGCGAGAAATCAAAAACCCTTTCCAGCCGGATTTTAAAGCCGGAACCTCAATTTTCATATACAAACTTTAATTCTCTAAATTTATATTTCATATAACAAATTTTACTATTGTAATTCCACGATCGTGGAATTACAATAGTAAATAAGAATCAAGAATTTATTTATGAAACTTTCAATCGGAATCGTCGGCTTGCCCAATGTCGGCAAATCAACCTTATTTAAATTAATAACCAAACAAGAGGTCAATATCGCCAATTATCCTTTTGCCACCATTGACCCCAATATCGGCATCGTCCCTGTTCCCGACGAAAGACTGGAAAAACTGGCGAAGTTAAGCGGTTCCAAAAAAATCATTCCGGCCGTGGTGGAATTTTACGATATCGCGGGCTTGGTCAAAGATGCCAGCAAGGGCGAAGGCTTAGGCAACCAGTTTTTGTCCCACATCCGGGAAGTAAGCGCCGTTGTTGAGGTCGTCAGGTGTTTTGAGTCAAGTGAAATTATTCACGTTGAAAATAAAGTTGACCCTTCAAAAGACATAGACACCGTTAACACGGAATTAATTTTGAAAGACCTGGAAACCGTTGAAAAAAGAATTGCCAAACTGGAAGGAGAAGCCAGAGCCGGTGACAATAAAAAAATAAAAGATTTTGAGACGGTTAAAAAAATCCGGGACGGGCTGAATAAAAACATCTTGGCCATCAATCTTGACAAAGAATTATTAAACGAACCGGCGATTGAAGAAATGAATCTTTTGACCGCCAAGCCGCAAATCTATCTTCTTAACGGCGCGGCGGAAGACATTTCCGAAGAATTAAAAACCAAAATCAAATCCCTCCAAGCCGATTATCTGATATCGGATTTAAGCGGCAACCAAAGCGTCAACGAATTGATTAAAAAAGCGTATAAAATGCTGGGGCTGATCAGTTTCTTGACAACCGGCGAAGATGAAACCCGGGCCTGGACTATCAAGAAAGAAGCCAAGGCGCCTGAAGCCGCCAGCGCCATTCACACCGATTTTGAAAATAAATTCATCCGGGCCGAAGTGATTAATTGGGAAAAACTATTGGAAGCCGACGGCTGGGTGAAAGCGAAACAAAAAGGCTGGATTAAAATTGAAGGACGGGATTACGAAGTTCAAGACGGCGACGTAATGGAGATAAGACATTCGTAATTTGATATAATAAAGCAAACAAGGCCGAATCTTTTTAAAAATTAAATTCCCAAATTATGAAAAAATTTTATTATTTCTTTCTGATTTTAATTGCCGGAATAACGACCGCCATCGCGGTAATGGCTTTCACCGGTCCGGGCGCCCGAACTCCCGGCGTCGGCAATCCCGATTTCTGGATTAAAAGCGGCAATGACATTTATTACAATCCCGTGGGAAGCGGCAATATCGGCATCGGGACGATTAACCCGGGACAAAAGCTTTCGGTGGTTGGCGTTATTGAATCCACTT
>MFKM01000033.1:3341-20245 GCA_001779575.1 Candidatus Jorgensenbacteria bacterium RIFCSPLOWO2_12_FULL_42_11 | reverse complement strand
GGTACCGTCGGGGGAAACCATGCCCGCTCGCCCCGTTAGAGGCACTGCCTCTAACGGGGCTCGCTCCTCGAGCCTCGCTTTGAGAAAAAGTTTTTGCCTCTAAGGAGCCTCTTAAATAATAAAGTACCGCAGTTTTCAGGCCCGAAAAACTGAAATCGTAATTTTTTTGATTAAGCATCGGCCGGGGGAAATTTATAGCGTCAGGGTTTCCCTGTTTGGCCGATTTTTCCAATTGAGGGCCGCCGGGATAGGGGAGATTTAAAAGCCGGGCGACTTTATCAAAGGCTTCGCCAGCCGCATCGTCTCGGGTCTCGCCGAGTTTTTTAAAGCGGAACAAATTTTCCATTAAGAGGAGAATGGTGTGGCCGCCGGAAACAATGAGGGCAATGGCGGGGAACGATGATTTGGAATTTAGAGTATGGAATTTAGAATTTAGCAAAAATGAATACAAATGGCCTTCTAAATGATTGACGCCGGTTAAATTGACTATTGTCCCTTGTTCCTTGACGCTTTTATATAAATCTTTGGCAAAATTTATTCCGGTCCAGAGGCAGGGTTCTAATCCGGGTCCGACAGTAACGGCGATTAAATCAGGAGTTGGCCGATAGCCACTAACCAGTAGTTTATCAAGAAGTATCGGCAGATTTTTGAGATGTTCCCTTTTTGCCAAATTCGGCACCACGCCGCCGAAGGGCTGATGGATTTTAATTTGGGAAGCCACCAGGTTTTTCAAAATCTTAAAATGCGGTTTTTTCAACCCCCCATTAGCTTCAATCAAAGATAGCGCTGTTTCATCGCAGCTAGTTTCAATAGATAGTATTTTCATTAAATTAAACAAAAGTTATTTTTATGCTAAAATTTTAGCATAAATAATTTATGGCTCAAATTTTGGTTTTTGGAGACAGTATCGCTTATGGCGCCTGGGATAAAGAAGGCGGCTGGGTTTCACGTCTGCGAAAATTTATAGACGAGAAAAATTTGACCGATCCTGATTTTGAGTGTTTGATTTACAACCTCGGGGTGTCCGGGGACACAACGGAAGATTTATTGGAAAGATTTGAGTTTGAACTGGAACAACGGCTTGATGAAGAAATGGAAACAATCCTGATTTTTTCAATTGGTGTTAACGATTCCCAATTTGTTAAAAGCAAATATAGTATAAAAATTCCCCAAGAAAAGTTTAGGGCTAATCTGGAAGAACTGATTACTGCGGCCAAAAAATATTCTTCAAAAATTATTTTTGTCGGTTTATGGCCGGTCAACGAAGAAAAAACAAACCCAGTTTCGTGGGACGAAGATAAATTTTATAAAAATGATTCAATAAGGAATTATAGCAATGTTATAAAAACTATTTGTGAAAAAAATCAAGTTCATTTTATTGATCTTTTTGGCTTATTACTAAAAGAGGATTATAAAAAATTACTGGAAGACGGCCTGCATCCGAATTCCCAAGGCCATCAAAAATTTTTTGAGATAATTAGAGATTTTTTGGCAGAAAATAAAATAGTATGACTTCCGCCGTTGCCTTGAAGAATATCCCGCAGGCGCTGAAAGATTGGTCTCCGCGAAGCGGAGTTTCAGCGCCGAGGGGAAAGAAAATTTTGCCGTTGGAGCAAAATTATTCTGGTTCTGAAAGGCAATGGCGGAAGTCATAAATAATCTTAAATGAAAACAAAACTCTTAGAAATTTTTCCGGGAGCTTTGGCTTGGCTGACTTTAGGGCTTTTGGTTTTTTTGTCTTTTAGGCAGCCGGTTTGGGTGGCGGTTTTTATTATTCTCTTTGACTGTTATTGGCTTTTTAAAAACCTGTTTTTATATTTGCATCTGCATACCAGCTTTAAACAGACGCGGGTTAATCAGGGGATAAACTGGCTCCGACGCCTCGACGATATATCGAGGGTCGGAGCTCCGACCTCCGAAGGAGCGTCGGAGCTGAAAAACTGGCAAAATATTTATCATTTAATAATTCTGCCGATGTATAAAGAGCCCTATGAAGTGGTGCGGGAGTCGTTTTTAAGTTTAAAAAACGCCAACTACCCAAAGGATAAATTGATTGTTGTTTTGGCTATTGAGGAAAGAGCCGGAGAAGTTGCTTTGGCGACAGCTCAAAAAATCAGGGAGGAGTTCGGGAATGAATTTTTTAAATTTTTAATCAGCCATCACCCCGCTGATTTGCCCGGAGAAATTGCCGGCAAAGGGGCCAACGAAACCTGGGCGATTAAAGAGGCCAAGAAGTCAATAATTGACCCTTTGAAAATGTCTTATGAAAATATTTTGGTTTCCGCTTTTGACGCCGATACCCAGGTTGGCCCGGGATATTTCGGAATTTTAACTTATAAATTTTTAACGGCGGACGATCCCCAGCGTTCCAGCTATCAGCCCATTCCCTTTTTTTCAAATAATATTTATCAAGCTCCGGCTTTGGCGCGGGTGGTCGCTTTTTCCACGACTTTTTGGATGATGATGCATCAAGCCTGGCCGGAACGGTTAACCACTTTTTCCTCGCATTCCATGCCGTTTAAGGCCCTGGTTGAAATCGGTTTTTGGCAAACAAACATTGTTTCCGAGGATTCGCGAATTTTTTGGCAATTTTTCTTGCACTATAACGGCGATTGGCGGACAGAGCCTCTATTTTATCCGGTTTATATGGACGCCAATGTCGCTTCGGGTTTTTGGCAGACGATCAGAAATCTTTACAAGCAGCAGCGGCGTTGGGCATGGGGAGTGGAAAACATTCCTTATGTTTTATCGGGATTTTTCGCGAGAAAAATCGCCGGGGGTCAAAAAATTTATCGGGGCTTCCACTTGATTGATGATTTCCATTCCTGGGCGACCAACGCTTTGGTTATTTTTATTTTTGGCTGGCTGCCGGTGGCAATTGGCGGAGAGAATTTTGACATCAGCCTTCTTTCTTATAATTTGCCTCGGGTAACCAGTTTCATTATGACCTTGGCCAGTATTGGCATAGTCACCTCCGCTGTTTTGGCGCTTTCTCTTTTGCCGCCCAAACCGGAAAAAAATAAAATCAGGCATTATTTTTTCTACCTGACTCAATGGATATTACTGCCTTTAACCTTGATTGTCCTGGGTTCCCTTCCTGCTTTAGAAGCTCAAACGAGATTAATGCTGGGCAGGCGATTTCACTTGGATTTTTGGACAACGCCCAAAAGCCGTTCAAAAACGGCGGGTTGAGTTTTGGCCAGTTCGGCTAAAACTTTGCGATTGAGTTTGATATTGCTCTTTTTAAGCTGATTAATGAATTCGCTGTATTTAAAACCTTTTTGGCGAACGGCGGCATTGATTTGAGTTTGCCAAAGTTTGCGATAATCTCTTTTCTTTTCTTTGCGGCCTTGGTAAGCGTGGGTCCAAGCGTGAAGCAGGGCCTCTTTGGCCGCTCTTTCTTTGGCTTTGCGATCCCAACGATAGCCTTTAGTGTGCTTGAGAACGCTTTTTCTTTTTTTGCGGGAAATAATTCCTCTTTTTACCCTGGTCATAAATGTTTTTTTATGAATTTCTCGCCGTGCAAAAGACCTCTTAATGTTTTTCTCCGTTTCTTTTGGACAGTTCTTTTGTTGGCCAGGCAATGGTTTTGGCCCATCGCTCTTCTTAAGATTTTTCCTCTTTTGCTGATTTTTATTCTTTTAGAAAGACTTTTTTTCATATCATGATTATACTCGCCTAATTTTTTTTTGCAAATTTATTTATTTTGAATAATGAAACCAAGTCGCGGATAGCCAATGAAAAGATTTTTCTGAAACCCAAACGGAAGCGCAGCCCGGCCAATAACGCGTTGTGGGCTGGGCGTGAGCGGGTTGAAGAAAAATCTTTTCCTTGGCTATTCGTGGAACAGCCCGTTTCGTAATTTAAAACTATTTAATTATCTGGGCTACGAACCCCCGGCCGATAAACCTCGGTTCCAAAGTGATTTTGTAGGGGATTTTGATTACTTTGAGAAACTCGTTGAGTTTTAGAAGCCCCCATTCCCGATTGTATTTTTCCCGGCCTTTCAGAAACAGATTAATTTCCACCTTATGGCCGGCTTGCAAGAATTTTTCCGCCAGCGCCGCTTTGACTTCCAAGTCGTTGCGGGCGGCTCGCGGGCTGATCCTGACTTGTTTCAGCTCGGCGATTTTTTTCTGGGTCAGCCGCTGTTTTTTCCATTCTTTTTCTTTCTGGTATCTGAATTTATCAAAACTGATTATCTGGGCTACCGGCGGTTTGGCCGTTGGGACGATTTCTATCAAATCCAGGTTTTTTTCTTTGGCCAAATTCAGGGCCGCTTCCTTCGGCATCACTCCCACGTGTTCACCGGCTTCATCAATCACTCTCAACTCCGGGGCGGTAATTTGATTGTTGGTGCGATAGTTAATAGTTTATATGCTAATTAATACTAATGACGCGATATGGGGCTATTGTCTCTAAATTGGTGGAGATGGGAGTATTGAAACCCCGTCCAAAAGATTTTCCAAAAAAACTTCTACAGGCTTAGCTAAATTAGAATTGAGAATTTAGAATATAGAATTTAGCGACTAAAAATTCCAAACTCTTTGCCGTAAATGTTTCCGCTAAAACCGGCTTTTTAACGGATAAGCTCAATTTATGACACCCTTCTTATCGGTTTGAGCGACTGATAAGGGATGCGGCATTAAGCAAAAGCTAACGCCGGAACCAAATTATTTTTGGCAGTTATTGTTTGTTTGCCGGATTAACGAGTTGGCGCTCGGCCTGCTGTTTTAAAGAGCGTCTTTTGTCGAAACCTTTCATCCCCTTAATCTTTCTTGGATTTGGCGCTGGGCTTCCCGTTTTTTGACAAATTCCCTTTTGTCATATTTTTTCCGGCTCTTAGCCAGCCCAATTTCAATCTTGATTAGGTTGTTCTTAGTATAGACCTTAAGCGGCGTTAAAGTCAAGCCTTTTGCCTTGACTCGGTCGGCTAGATTGTTTATTTCCGATGTTTTCAGCAACAGCCGCCGCGTTCTTTTGGAGTCGTAATCCAAAGGGGTGTTTTTGGGCTGATAGGCCGGAATATCGGCGTTAAGAAGCCAAAGCTGGTTATTTTTAATAATGGCGTAAGAACCGGCTAAATTAAGATGGCCGGTTTTTATGGCTTTGACTTCAAATCCTTTTAATTCAATGCCGGTTTCGTAGGTTTCCAGAATTTGATAATCAAAATAAGCTCGTTTGTTGGTAGAAATATCCATTTGTTTTATTTTGAATCGCGAAACCAAGCTACGGATAGCTAAGGAAAAAATTTTCTTCAACCCGCTCACGCTCCGATTTCATCGGAGCTGCGCTTCCGTTTGGGTTTCAGAAAAATCTTTTCCCTAGCTATCCGCAAGAGAACCGTTTCGTAATTCAAACCATTATTAAGTATAATTGAATTAATGCTTAAAACAAAAATAGCCGATTGCCTTAAAGAAGTTATTAAGGAATCAACGCCGATTGAAATTTTTGTGCCGGAAAATGAAAAATTCGGGCATTATTCCACCAACGCGGCTTTGCGGCTGGCGAAAATTTTGAAGAGAAACCCGATGGAAATAGCCAATGGGATTAATGAAAAATTAAGAATTAAGAATTCGGAATTATTCAGCAAAATTGAAGTGGCGGCGCCGGGGTTCATTAATTTTTGGCTGTCGGAGAAAATTTTGCAAAATGAAATCAGGGAAATTTTAAAGAAAAAAGAAAAATACGGAAGTTTTAAATCAGGCAAGAATAAAAAGATAAACATTGAATTTATTTCGGCTAATCCCGTCGGTCCCTTGACCATCGGCAACGGCCGGGGCGGTTTTTGCGGAGATGTCTTGGCGAATGTTTTAGAAAAGGCGGGTTATGAAGTAGCCAGAGAATATTATATTAATGATACCGGCGAACAAATAAAAAGGCTGGGACATTCAGTTTTGGGAGACGAGCAGGCGGTTTATAGCGGCGATTATATTGAGAAACTGCGCGAAGAAATTACGGAAAAAAATCCGGCAAAAGCCGGAGAAGAAGCGGCGAAGATAATTTTAGAAGAAATGATAAAACCGACGGTTGAAAAAATGGGGATAAAGTTTAATAAATGGTTTTCCGAAAAAAGTTTATATAAAAGCAAGGCGGTTGAAAAAACGATAGAAGAGTTAGGTAAAAAAAATCTAATATATAAAAAGGAAGGGGCGGTCTGGTTTAAGTCAACAAAATTCGGCGATGACAAAGACCGGGTATTGATAAAAACAGACGGAGAAAAAACGTATTTCGCTTCAGACATCGCTTACTTGAAAAATAAATTTAAAAGAAATTTTGGCAAGTTGATTATTTTTTTGGGAGCGGACCATTACGGCTACATTGGCAGGATGAAAGCCGCCGCTGAAGCGCTGGGTTATAAAAAAGAGAATCTTGCTTTCGTAATAATACAGTTGGTTCGGCTCCTTAAAGAAGGAAAAGAAGTTAGGATGTCTAAAAGAACCGGTTCTTACATAACAATTAATGAATTAATTGATGAAGTCGGTCTGGACGCGGCGCGGTTTTTCTTTTTAATGAGCTCGCCGGAAACTCATATGGATTTTGACCTGGATTTAGCCAAAGAACAATCGTTGAAAAATCCGGTTTATTACGTTCAGTACGCGGCGGTAAGATGCGGCGGCATCTTGAATAGAAGCAAGGCGACAAGCGACAAGCGACAAGTTAATCTTGAATTACTGAACACGCCCGCCGATATAAATTTAACGCGGATGTTGGCGAGATTTCCGGAAACCGTGGAGGCGGCGGCTCTTAATTATAATCTCCAGGCCTTGGTTCGGTTTGCTTTGGATTTGAGCCGCGAGTTCAATAATTTTTACGAGAAAGAAAAGATTATCGGCGAAAAACAAGATTTAATGGCCGCTCGTCTGGAATTGATAAAAGCGACCCGGATAGTTTTCAAAACCTTGTTTAATCTTTTGGGGATAAGTTTACCCGAAAAAATGTAGCCAAAATGTTATAATAAATTTATACACTGATGTCTATTCATTTTTTAAAATCTTTGTTTAATAAATCTCGTTTCTTTTTTAATCTCGTTTCTGGTTTAGCCGTCGGTCTTTTGGTTGGTGTCGCGGTTTTGGCTTTCAACAATCCGACAAGCAATCCGACTACCGGTGGAGGAATTATCGGCGTTGGTTCCGGGGCTCCGGCCAGTTCTTTGTATATTAATTCTACCGGCAACGTCGGCATCGGGGATACGAATCCGGTTACCCGCCTGGAAATCGCCGATGCCAACAAGTCCCTTTGGGAGTTCGGCAATCTCTATATACGCACCAACAACGCGCAGGCGGCCGGTATCGGCGGCTCGCTGTTTTTTGGCGGCATCTACACTGGAAGTGCCGACACCTCATGGGCCAGCATCGCGGGGCAGAAGGAGAACGGGACCGACGGAAATTTCTCGGCCTATTTGCAATTCGGAACCCGGGCCAATTCTGACGGCGCGATCACGGAACGGATGAGGATCACGAGCGCCGGCAACGTCGGCATCGGGACGGCTAGCCCGGGTTATAAACTTGATGTCAACGGCAATGTCAACGCCACGGCTTATTACGGGAGCGGGGCGAATTTGACTGGGGTTACTGTGGCTGATAACTCCATTTCTACCGCTAAACTAAAAACAACAACGGGAGAGGTATCGGTTGGGGCAGGGTCTGATACCGATGTAACATTACCTGGCGGGGAATATGGTTTTTATCCGCAGATTAAAGCCAGTGCTTCATCTGGGACTGGCAGAATTTCTATAAAAGCTGCTCCTTCAGGTGTAGCTATGCTTACTACCTATACCACAAGAATATCTCTTTATCACGATACTAACACAATCTATGCCAAACAACGCTATGTAACCGCATCAGGCGAGGATATGTGGATATTCTTGCTTGTTGATAAGGATACGAAAGAGATAATGTTGGCATATCAAGCCCCCGACCACCCCGCCTACGGCAACGGAGGCGACTTCAATAAACTACCCCATCCCTTTGGGGATTATGATTCCAACACTCAAGATATTGTCCTTATTGAAAAAGACCAGGCCAAAGCCATTCAACGGGAAGCCCAAGAAAAGAATATGAGCGTATTAGAACTTATAGACAGCGAATACAAGATAGATTTAGGGCATATCTACGACTACAAACCCATTCATTCAGGACAGTTTCTGGAAACCAAGCCGGTACTGGTAGAACATATTCCTGATTACATTCAGGTGAGAAAATTCGTTGAAATGACCGACACCGACAAGCAAGCCAAAAAGGCATTACAGGAAGAGAAACAACGTCAATCTAAACAAGATAAACAATCAGAAGAACAAAGACACCGGAACGCCGTCAACAAACTAAAAGCCCTGGGTTTGACCGAAGAGGATTTGAAGGAAATAATAAAATAACTGTATAAAAGATATATATTGAATATTTTTAAATAATCCAAAAAAGTTTTTAATATAAAATTGCGCAAGAAGCGTCAGGTGGAGTATAATCAATTTAATGGCCTCGGCTTTGGTTTATTTCGGCAATCGCTTTATTTATCGCATCGGCGAATTCATTCGTCATTGGTATAAAGACGGATTTTTCTTTTTTTTCCGTCGGCTGGTTGATTTTTTGGAACGGCTGGACCGTTATTTCGCCTTGAGAGTCACTTTCCATTATCTTTTTCAGCCTCTTTATCAGAATTACACTTTTGTCGGTTACGTTCTGGGATTTATTTTCCGAAGCATCAGGGTCGGCATAGCCGGCTTTGTTTATTTTTGGGTAATTTTGTCATGGATGGGTCTTTATTTATTATGGGCGTTTATTCCCTTGGGCATAATTTATAAAATAATTTTTTAATATGCTTGAAGTTTATTTTAAAGAACCCCGACTTTATTTGGATGTTTTCAGCCGAAAAATCGCACGGATATTGATTTGGATTTCTTACATTATTTTAGCCGCTTTGACTTTTGTTTTTTTGTTTTTATTATCCGGGTCGCCGCGTTTCTGGTGGGCGGGTGTTTTCCTGGCGCTTTTTCTGGCTAACCTCCTTTTTCGTTTTAATTGGGCTGATCGTTCTTTGGCTGAAATAGGAAAAGTCAGCCGGGCCAAAAAAGTCAGAGCCAATTTGGCTTTTTATTTAAGGCCGTCGGCTTACAATCTGGTTGAAGACGCTTTCAGCCGAGCTTCTATTGTCGGCGGCGATTTTGACCTTTGGCTTTTGAAAAATTTGCTTGGCTGTCGCGACGCGAAAGAATCTTTTGAGAGACTGGAACTGTCTTGGCCGGAATTTTCCCAAAAACTGGAAACGTATATCCAGGGGTCATTAAGCGAGCGGCCGAGCCCCAAAACATTATTGGCAAAGATAGAGAAGTTGGTCTTAAACGCTTATCAGGAAGCGGTTTTGGCCAAGGAAAGCTTCATTGAACCGCGGAATATCTTAGTGGCTTTATTTAAAACTGACAGCGGTAATTTAATTAAGCTTTTTAATTTATTCAATTTGCTTTCCGATGATTTAAGGGATGTTTTAGTTTTTGGCCGTTACCGGCGGTCTTTCGCGTTTCTCAAGAGATTGCCGGCGGCGCTTGGCGGTTTTGTCCGCCGGCCTTTTTATGTCCGGCGGCGGGAAGTAAACAGGGCTTGGACCAGCCGCCCCACGCCCACTTTGGACAAATTCGCCCTTGATTTGACTGAATCAGCCCGTTCCGAGAAAGTTGGTTTTTTAATCGGCCACAAAGAAGAATACGAACGTTTGTTGAATATTCTTTCCCGTCCCGTTAAGCCGGCCGTTTTATTGGTGGGCGAGCCGGGCGTGGGCAAAGAAACCATTGTCAGTCACTTGGCTTATCAAATCACCAAAGACCGTATTTTCTCGGCTCTTTTTGATAAACGTTTGGTGTCTTTGCAAATCAGCAGTTTGGTCGCCAAGGCCAACCCGGAAGAAATTTCCGGACGACTGAAGCAGATTATTGATGAAATCGTCCAAGCCGGCAATATTATTTTATTTATTCCCGACATTGATAATTTGGTAAAAACTTCAGGCGAATTTTTTTTAAGCGCCAGCGATATTCTTCTGCCGGCGATTGAAGCGGGTTCTTTCCCAATTATCGGAGCGACTTATCCCCGGGAATTTCAGCAATTTATTGAACCCCGGACGGATTTAGCGGCGGCTTTTGAAATTATCCGCGTGGAAGAAGTGAGCGAAGCCGAAGCCGTCAGAATTTTGGCTTACGACGCTCTGATTTTGGAAAATCAATTCAGGGTAAAAATTAAATTTATGGCGATCAAACAGGCGGTCGCTTTGGCCCACCGTTATCTGCGGGCCAAGCCCTTGCCGTCAAGCGCGGAAGAAGTTTTAAAAGAAGCTTTAGCTGGCGTTAAAAATCAAGGCAAGAAAATTTTGGAGGCCAAGGACGTGATGGCCGCGGTGGAAAGCCAAACCAAAATTCCCGTTCAACAGGCCGGCCCGGAAGAAACGGCAAAGCTTTTGAATTTGGAAGAATTAATCCACCGGCGCTTGATTAACCAAGCAGAAGCCGTTAAAGCGGTAAGCCGGGCCTTGCGGGAATATCGGAGCGGTTTGAGCCGTCGGGGCGGACCGATTGCCGCTTTTCTTTTTGTCGGGCCGACCGGAGTCGGCAAGACCGAACTGTCAAAAATTTTGACCCAGCTTCAATTCGGTTCCCCTGAATCAATGATTCGTTTTGACATGTCCGAGTATCAGGAAAAACAAAGCATCGCCCGGCTCATCGGCGCCCCGGACGGAAAAATTTCGGGCAGTTTAACCGAAGCCGTCAGCCAAAAACCTTATAGTTTGATTTTGCTTGATGAATTTGAAAAAACTCATCCCGATATCGTCAATCTTTTTTTGCAGGTTTTTGACGAAGGCCGTCTGACGGACAATCTGGGCCGTTTGGTTGATTTCAAAAATACGATTATTATCGCCACCAGCAACGCTCACTCGGAGTTTATCAAGACCGAAATTGAGCAAGGGAGAATCATGGAATCAATCGCCGAAGAGCTCAAGAAAAAATTGACCGATTATTTCAAGCCGGAACTTATCAATCGTTTTTCGGCGGTTATTGTTTTTCGTTCCCTTAACCTGGAAGAAATTGTCGCGATTGCCAAATTACAGCTCAATGATTTGGCTAAAATTCTTCGGGAAACGCATGGCATTGACCTTCAATTTGAAGAAGAGGCCGTTCGGAAAATCGCCGAATTGGGCTACGACCCGGTTTTCGGCGCTCGGCCGTTGCGCCAGGTTATTTCGGACAATCTCCGCGGCGTTTTAGCCGAAAAAATTCTTCGCAAAGAAATCAGCCGGGGAAATACTCTGAAATTAAAATCAGAAGGGGAAAAATTTGAATTCAGGATTACGAATTAATTAAATTATCGCCATGCCCTAAATAGAATTTTACTATTGTAATTCCACGATCGTGGAATTACAATAGTAAATAAGGTTAGGTTTTACGTAAGCGTTTTCGGTCGGAATTACGCTTATTGGCGGGATAAATTTTACTTTTTCGTTTCGTTTAGATTAAAATATAAATAATGTTTAAAATCAATAAAATAATAATGACTTTGATTTTTTCCGATATGATTTTACTGATTGGCTTGGGTTTTGTGGCGCCGATTTTTGCCATTTTTTTGACCAGTAATATAAAAGGCGGCAATGTTGAAGTGGTTGGCTTCGCCGCCGCTATTTATTGGATCGTTCAGTCGTTGGTTGTCGTGCCTTTCGGAAAATACTTGGACAAAAACCATGGAGAGCATGATGATTTATGGTTTGTGATAATCGGCAATTTTTTTTCCGCTTTGGCGGTTTTCGGTTATATTTTTTCTTCCCTGCCCTGGCATATTTATTTTCTTCAGGCAATTTACGCTATTGGCATGGGAATGAACATTCCCGGCTATACCGCTATTTTCACTCGTCATGTTAATAAAGGGAAGGAGGCTTTAAGCTGGAGCATGAGAGCCGCTATTGTCGGCGCGGGCTCGGGAATAGCAGGCGCCTTAGGCGGAATTATCGCTCATCGTTTTGGGTTTATCGCTCTTTTCGCCGGAGTGGGGGTTTTTATCATTTTCAGCGCTCTGTTGCCGTTTTTTATTTTTAAAAATATATCGCCCAAAGATCGTATCGGCTTTCGTTCGCCGCCAATGAAGAAAGAACTTTGAGCAGTGTTTATGAGCAATCAGGAAATAGCGAAAATATTTTACGAGATAGCTGTTTATTTGGAAATGGAAGAAACGCCTTTTAAGCCTTTCGCCTACGAAAAAGCCGCTTTAAGTTTGGAAACTTTGACCGAAAATGTTGAAGATGTTTATAAACGAGGCGGGATCAAGGCTTTGAAGGAAATTCCCGGGGTGGGCGAAAGCATCGCCGAGAAAATAGCGGAATATCTGGAGACCGGAAAAATTAAAGAATACCAAGATCTCAAGAAAAAAACGCCTGTTGATATTGAAAAATTAAACGCGGTTGAGGGCATCGGCCCGAAAATGATCAAGGATTTATACCAGGGCTTAAAAATAAAAAATCTTCAAGATTTGGAAAAAGCCGCCAAGGCCGGCCAAATCAGAAATTTGCCTAATTTCGGGGAAAAAACCGAACAAAATATTCTTCAGGGGATAGAGTTTCTCAAAAGAACCAAGGGGAGGTTTTTGCTGGGGGATATTTTGCCGGTTGTTGACGGAATCATCGCCAGTTTAAAAAGCCTGAAAGAGGTGGAAAAAATCAGTCCGGCTGGTTCGGTCAGGCGAATGAAAGAAACCATCGGCGATGTGGATATCTTGGTCGCCGGTTCCAATCCCAAGAAAATCGTTGATTATTTTGTTTCTTTGCAGGGTATCGTAAAAATCTGGAGTCGGGGTTTGACCAAGGCTTCAATCCGTTTGGCGGAAGGATTTGACGTTGACCTGCGGGTTTTACCGGAAAATCAGTTCGGCTCGGCGCTTCAGTATTTCACCGGTTCCAAAGAGCATAATATCGCTTTAAGAAAAATCGCCATTGATAAAGGTTTCAAGCTGAACGAGTATGGTTTATTCAGGGGCAAAAAAATAATTGCCGGCAAAACCGAAGAAAGCATTTATGAATCTCTGGGCCTTTTTTACGTAGAGCCGGAATTACGGGAAAATACCGGTGAAATTGAAACCGCCTTGAAAGACAAATTGCCCGAAATTATCGGTTATCAGAACATCAAGGGCGACCTCCACGTTCATTCCGATTGGAACGGCGGCGTTAATAACATTGAAGAACTTGCCGAAGCGGCTCAAGAAATGGGTTATGAATATATCGGCATTTCCGACCATACTAAATTTCTGGTCATTGAACGCGGTTTGGACGAGAAGCAATTGCTTCAACAAAGAAAAGAAATAGACAAAATAAATTCCAAATTCCAAATTTTAAATTCCAAGTTCCGCGTCCTTCATGGTTGCGAAGCCAATATTATGGCCGACGGCTCTATTGATATTAAAGCCGAGGCCCTGGCGAAACTGGACTATGTCATTGCCGGCGTTCATTCCCAGCTTAAAATGAAGAAAAAAGAAATGACCGAAAGGATTATAAAGGCGATGAAAAATCCCAACGTGGATATTATTTCTCATCCGACTGGCCGGATAATCCAGCACCGCGACGAATACGAAATTGATTTTGACGAAATTTTGAAAGTGGCTAAAGAAACCAAAACCATATTGGAAATCAATTCTTCTCCCAGCCGGTTGGACTTAAAAGATGTCAATATCAGAAAAGCGGTGGCGGCCGGAGTGAAGCTGGTGATCAATACCGATTCTCATCATTTGGACCAATTGCGTTTTATGGAGCTTGGCATCAGCCAGGCCCGCCGCGGTTGGGCGGCAAAGAAAGATATTGTCAACGCTTGGCCTTTGGAAAAATTGTTGAAGTTTTTTAAGAAAAAAATAATAAAATAAATGCGCGAATATTTAACCGAGGTTTTGGTTTTGGACAAAAATAAAGTTAATGAAACTGATTTGACGGTTGACCTTTATGCCAAAGAATTGGGCCGGATAAAGGCCAAAATGACCAGCGGCCAAAAAATCACTTCCAAGCTTTCGCCGCACCTGGAGCCGCTGACTTTTTCCCTGGTGCGTCTGACGGAAAAAAACGGCTTTGTGGTCGCCGACGCCCTGACCCAGGATTATTTAAAACATTTTCGCGTTTCTCCGGTATATTTTGCCAAAGCCCTGAAGCTTCTCTCGGCTCTCAAAGAACTTATTTATTCCGAAGAAATAGACCCCAAGCTCTGGTTTTGGTTAAAAAAAACTTTGGCTAAAAGAGAAATTTTTTACAGTCAGTTTTTGAAAATTTTAGGATACGACCCGAAATTGGCCGAATGTCGGAAATGCCGTTCCAAATTCATAAAATATTTTTTAGCGGCAGACCAGATTTTTCTTTGCCGGAACTGCGGTTTTAAAGTTCCCCAAAATAGATTATTATTAGAGTTATGACCCAGTAACTCAACTCCGATGGTATTCTTCTGTGATAATGTGTTGTCAGATAAAAAGATGAAGCTTGTGCTGTCCAGTTATGTCCAAAGAATCTAACAAAACAAATAGAAGAATACATCGGGACAAAAATCTTAAATAAGATATATGAATAACCAAAACAAACAGAATCCAGTCGAAGTAAAATTAATCAACTCCGAAATGAGGGATTTTTGTCTTTCGGAGTTGAGTTAACTGGGTATGAGTTCTAATCCCTTTTTTGCCAAATGGACGCGGCGATTTTTTTGGTTGGCGATTGCCGCTTTGATTATCACGTTAATTGGCAGCGGTTTTTTTATTTTTCAGTATCTTCAAAGCCGCGGTTTGACGATGGAAGTTACCGGGCCGGCCGAAGTCAACATCGGTGTTCCTTTTGAACTAATCGTTGATTTTAATAATCAGTCAAAGAGCGTTTTGAAAAATGCCCGTTTAAGCCTTAGTCTGCCCGACGGAGCGGTTATGCTGGGAGCGTCTGAAAATCAGAGAATTTATGGCGAGGATTTAGGCGATATCGGCGTAGGCAGTTTGGCCCGGAAGTCTTTGCGTCTCGTGATAATAAGAGACGAAAATACCCTAAAACGATTTACGGCCTATATTTCTCATGGCGCTTCAGGCATCGGCCAGGCGCGTTTTGAAGAACGCCGGGATTTTGATTTAAGAGTAAAAGAATCAGGGGTTTCTTTGGATATGACTCCGCCAGACCAGGTTTTAAGCGGCGAGAAATTTGACATTAAAATCAGTTATCGCAATATTTCTTTGGAAAATTTTTCGGGCCTGGAGCTTCAGCTTGATTATCCCGCCAGTTTTGCTTTTGAGTCCGCCAACCCCAAGCCCGCCGGAGCCAATAATGTCTGGGAATTAAAAAATCTCGCGCCGGACTCCGCAGGCGATATTATTATCAGCGGTCGGTTAATCGGACAAGAGAAATCCGTTTTTAATTTTAACGCTAAGCTCACGATGAATGTCGCGGGCCGCCGCTATTTAATGAATCAAAAATCCGGCAGTTTGGCGGTTGCCCCCTCGCCTCTGGGAATATCGGTTTCTTTAAACGAACAAGAAAATTATGTCGCTCAATTAGGCGGTCAATTGGTTTACGTGGTTTCTTACCAAAACAACAGCGGTGTCGGCCTGGCTGACGCGGTGATGAAAGTGAAATTAACCGGAGAATTATTTGATTTTAATACCTTGCAAAGCAACGCTAACTTCAATTCCACAACCAACACTTTAACCTGGAATGCCAGCAATATGCCGGAGCTCCGGGTTTTGTCGGCCGGCGATACGGGCCTGGCGACTTTCCAGATTCGGGTTAAAGACCAATTTCCCATTAAAAGACTGGGCGATAAAAATTATCATCTTAAAGCGGAGGCTGTGATTGACTCGCCCACCGTTCCTTATTATTTGTCGGCCGGGAAAACTACGGGTTTGGCCGAGTTGGATGTTAAAGTGGCGGGCTTGATTAAAATTGAAACCAAGGTTTATTTCCGGGACGCCGCTTCCGGTCTGCTTAATCGCGGTCCTTGGCCGCCCCGGGTTAACCAGCCCACCCAATATACCGTTCATTGGCTTATTTCCAATTACGCCACCGATGTTCGTAATGTTGAAGTAAGGGCTTTTTTGGAATCCGGGGTCAGTTGGACCGCTCAAGTTAAAAGTAATAACGGTTCTTCGCCGGTTTACAATGACCGAACCCAGGAAATCGTCTGGCTGATTAACGAAATTCCGGCCACCAAAGGAATTGTCGGCCAGCCCCTTGAAGCCGTTTTCCAGATAGAAGCCATGCCCAATATTGCCCAGGCGGGAAATTACCAGCCTTTGATTAAAGAAACTTCAATCACCGCTTTTGATAAATTCAGCGAGACCCGTCTTCAAAATCAGGCCGTCGGGGTCAGTTCGTTTTTGCCCGACGACTTGACAGTCAGCCAGGCAAAAGGGATAGTAGGACAATAAACTATGATTAATCTTTTGGATAAAATTGTTTCTCTTTGCAAACGCCGGGGGTTTATTTTCCCGGGTTCGGAAATTTACGGCGGTTTGGCCAATTCCTGGGACTACGGGCCGCTTGGCGTTGAATTAAAAAACAACATCAAACAGCTTTGGTGGAAAAAATTCGTTCAAAGCCGCGATGACATGGTTGGCGTTGACACCGCTTTGATTATGAATCCGAAAGTTTGGGAAGGGAGCGGCCATTTGAAAAATTTTACCGACGCTTTGGTTGAATGTAAAAAATGCCACGAGAGATTTCGCGCTGGCGAAGCGAATAAATGTCCGAATTGCGACAGTAATGAATTGGCGGCGCCAAAACAATTCAATTCGATGTTTAAAACCTTTGTCGGTCCGGCCGAAGAAACTTCAAACGTGGCTTATTTTCGTCCCGAAACCGCCCAAGGGATGTTTGTGGATTTTAAAAATGTCTTGGACACGACTCGCGTATCTTTGCCTTTCGGCATCGCCCAA
>MFKM01000033.1:0-3297 GCA_001779575.1 Candidatus Jorgensenbacteria bacterium RIFCSPLOWO2_12_FULL_42_11 | reverse complement strand
TTTCCGCACCCGGGAGTTTGAGCAAATGGAAATTGAATATTTTATCCGTGAAAAAGATTGGGAACAATATTTTGAATACTGGAGAAAGCAGATAAGCGATTGGATTAAGGAATTGGGGGTGGATGTCAAAAAAATACGCGAAGCGGAAATTCCCGAAGGCGAACGGGCGCATTATTCAAAAAGAACCATTGATTTTGAATATGAATTTCCTTTCGGCCAGAAAGAACTTTACGGTTTGGCTTACCGGACGGATTTTGACCTGAAAAATCATGAGAAATTTTCCGGTCAGAACCTGAAATATAAAGATTTGGAAACAGGGGAAGAATTCTGGCCCCACGTGATTGAGCCGACTTGGGGAGTGGACCGCTCGGCGCTTGTGGTTTTGCTTGAATCTTATTCCGAAGAAGAAAAGCGAATCGTTCTTAGGTTGCCTTTTAAGCTAGCGCCATACAAAGCGGCGGTTTTCCCGCTTTTGGCGAACAAGCCGGAATTGGTAAAATTGGCGCGGAAAATTTACGATGATTTAAGAAAAGATTTTATGATCGCGTACGATGGTCGCGGCAACATCGGCAAACGTTATTTTTCGCAGGACGAAATCGGCACGCCGTTTTGCGTTACGGTGGATTTTGAAAGTTTGGAAAAAGGCGATGTCACCGTCAGAAACCGCGATACGATGAAACAGGAAAGGGTCAAAATTGAAAACCTCAAAGAAATTTTGGAAAAGGAATTTAAGAAATAAATCAAATTTATGCTTAAGGGTTTTAAAAAAATAGTTTTGGATAATGGCCTGAGAATATTGCTGGCGCCCCAGCTCCAGAGTTTGGCGACGACGGTTTTGGTTTTGACGGAAACCGGTTCTCTTTATGAATCTCGGGAAATCAGCGGCATTTCTCATTTTCTGGAGCATCTTTGTTTTAAGGGGACGAAAAATCGGCCTCATTCCATTGATATTACTTCCGAACTTGACGGTTTGGGTTCGGAATACAACGCTTTCACCGGTTATGAAAATACGGGCTATTTCGCCAAGTCCCAGAATAAAAATCTTTATAAAATTCTTGATTTAATCAGCGACCTCTATCTTAATCCGGTTTTTGATTCGCGGGAAATTGAAAAAGAACGGGGAGTGATTATTGAAGAAATAAATATGTATCGGGATTTGCCCAATCGGCGGGTTCAGGAAATTTTCCTCCGCTTGCTTTACGGCGACCAGCCGGCCGGTTGGTCTGTCGCCGGCACCCGGACTATCATCAAAAAATTGCAACGCGAAGAAATCTTGGATTATCGCGACCGGCATTATTTGAGCAATTCCACCATTATCGTGGTGGCCGGGGTTTTTGAAGAAGAAAAACTAACAGAGGAAATCAAGAAGGCTTTCCGCGGGATTAAGGCCGGCCAAAAGCTTTCCAGCCCGATTACTCAAGAATCCCAGGAAAAACCGGCCGTTAGTTTAAAATCCAAAGAAACCGATCAATCTCATTTGGTTTTGGGAGTGAGGGCTTTTGATTTTTTTGACAGCCGGCGTTATCCTTTGGAAGTTTTAGCCCATCTGCTCGGAGGCAGCATGAGCTCGCGTTTGTTTCAAAAAGTGCGGGAGGTTTTAGGAGCGGCTTATTACGTTTACAGTTCAGCGGATTTGTTTTCCCGCCACGGCTACTTGGCCGTCAATGTCGGCGTTGACAATCTTAAACTGGAAGCGGTTATTTCGGCGATTTTAGAGGAATTTTCCGATTTAAAAAACAAAGAAGTGTCGGCGGCTGAACTGCAAAAGGCCAAAGATCATTTGATAGGCAAATTATTTTTGGGCTTGGAAGGCTCGGACGAATGGGCGGGTTTTTACGGCGGGCAGGAGATTCTTGAACACAATATCAAAACCCCCGAAGAGATAGTTCTGGATATTCAATCGGTGAACGCCAGAGAAATAAAAGCCGTCGCCCGAGATATTTTTCAAAACCAAAAACTTAATTTAGCGCTCATCGGCCCTTTTGAAAATCCGGCTCGGTTTGAAAAAATCCTTTCTTTGGAGTAGAATCTAAAAGAATAATCGCCAATATGCGAATTGAGGATAAAGATACGAATAAAAAATAATAAATTAGCATATTTGTTTGATATTCGTATGTTTGCGATTACTCTCTAAGTTATGGAAAAACGATATTTTGAAATCAGCTGGGGCAGTCTTTGGCGAGCCTTGGCCTTTGTTTTGGCCCTAATTGTTCTTTATTTGATTAAGGAAATTTTAATTCTTTTGGCTTCAGCTATTATCATTGCTTCAATTTGCCAGCCGTGGGTTAATTTTCTTCAAAAGAAGAAAGTTTCCCGTCTTTTGGGGACTTCTTTCGTTTTCATCCTGATTTTGGTGATTTTGGGAGTATTTTTCTGGTTGGTCGTTCCTTTGGTCATCTCTCAATTCGGCAATTTCATTACTAATTTTAACGAAACAATCGTTAAAATCGGCAACCAAAGTTTTCTGACCGAAATAATCCAGCAATTGATTATTAATCTTAAAGCCGCTTTTGATATTTTGGCCAAGGGGGCGACCGCGGTTTTCGATCTGATTTTTTCTATTTTTGGCGGCATCTTCCTGGCCATCACTTGTCTGGTTTTGGCTTTTTATCTTACCTTGGAAGAAAATGGGGTGGAAAAGTTTTTCCGGAGTATTCTTCCCAAAAGTTACGAAGAATGGATAATTTCTATTTTTGAAAAATCTACCGCCCGAATCGGCCGTTGGTTTCAGGGAAGAATAATTTTATCGTTTATAGTGGGCTTGCTTAGCTGGTTGGGTTTTTATTTGCTGGGAATGAAATATAGCGGCACTTTAGCTCTATTGGCCGCCGTTTTAGAAAACATTCCCCTGGTTGGAGCGATTTTTGCCGGCTTAATTGCTTTTCTGGTCGCTTTAACGGATTCCTGGCTGTTAGCTGTTTGGGTGGTGATATTTTTTGCCTTAGTCCAGCAATTGGAAAACGTATTGCTTACGCCTCTGGTTATGAAAAAAACAACGGGATTGTCTCCGTTGGTGGTTTTGCTGGCTTTATTGATAGGAACTAAAATTGCCGGCCTAATCGGTTTTCTTTTAGCCATACCCGCGACCATTATCATTCAGGAAATTTTTGAAGAAGGCGGCAGGAGAAAAACGCGAGTATAGGAGCCTTATGAAAGAAGCTTTTTATATTTCCACTGCTCTGCCTTATGTTAATTCAGCGCCTCATTTGGGGTTTGCTTTGGAAATTGTTCAAGCCGATGTTTACGCGCGACGCCAGCGTCTTTTGAACAAAGAAGTCTTTTTTTTGACCGGAGCCG
>MFKM01000032.1:9851-12741 GCA_001779575.1 Candidatus Jorgensenbacteria bacterium RIFCSPLOWO2_12_FULL_42_11 | reverse complement strand
GCCCAAAGCAAAATAAAATATTTCGCTCCCAATTCCTGGGTTGTGGAAAGATTGAAACTTTACGGAGTTAAAGAAGAGAATATATTTCTGACCGGTTATCCTTTGCCCATGGAGAATATCGGAAGCGAAAATTTGGAAATCGCCAAAATGGATTTGGGTTACCGACTTTTAAATCTTGACCCCCAAAAAATATATCGCAAGGAATACCATCCTTTGGTTGAAAAATACATCGGTTCTTTGCCCGAAAAGCCCGACCACCCTTTAACGATTATGTTTTCAGTCGGCGGGGCCGGGGCCCAAAAGGAAATAGTGATGAAGTACGTTAAAAGTCTGACTAAGAAAATCAAAAATCAGGAAATTAGGGTTATTTTAATGACCGGCGTCAAAGAAAGAGTTTATAAATACTTTTTGGAAAATATAAAAATTATCGGTTTGGAGAATTATTTAAATAAAAATATTGAGATAGTTTTTTCCGATACCATGGATGACTATTTCTCGCAATTTAATCAAAAATTGAGGAAAACCGATATTCTATGGACTAAGCCCAGCGAGCTTTCTTTTTACACCGCTTTGGGTTTGCCGATAATTATGGCCGCACCGCTTGGGTCGCAAGAAATTTTCAACAGAAGGTGGCTTTCAAGATTAGGTTCGGCGATGGACCAGGACGACCCTAATTACGCCGACCAGTGGCTTTTTGACCTTGTAAATGACGGCTGGTTTGCCGAGGCGGCCATGCAGGGTTTTGTGGAAGTGGAAAAATTGGGAACTTATAATATCAAAAAGATTCTTTCTTTGTAATAAGATACAGAATCAGCCCAAAATCGGTTTTATCTGAAACCGATTTTTTATTTCAAAATAACGGTATAGCCGTTTTCCGGAATCTGGTTTATTTGTTCCGGCAAAACATAGAAAATGTTCTTTTCTTCTTGCTTCTCAGGGGTAAAGGTGTCGGTGATAAACATGACGGTTTGGGTTGGCATCGGCAAACCGCGAACATCGGCTCCGCGGGCTTCAACTACGACATACTTGGGCAATGCTTTGGGCTGGGTGTTTAATTGGCGGCCGATTCCAACATAATTAGCGCTGAAAGCGCCGGGAACATTGGGGTTTTGGCCCCATTTAATGAAATAAACGTAATAGGCTTCAAAGACAAGAATAGAAAGTAGAAAATAGAAAATAGAAAATAGAAAAATTTTTCGCGTCAGTTTCGCATATGGTTTCGCGTCAGTTTCGCGATTTAATATTGAGGATTTAATTTTTTCATAAAACCAAAGACCGCCGACTCCGGCCAAAATAAAAACCGGCGGAATCATTAGAAGAGCCCGCAAGGCGTGAGGCAGGCTTTCATTGGAAATAATCACCGGCAGGATAGCGACAATAAGCCAGCCGAATAAAATAGCGTATTCCCGTTTTTGAATCCGTTTTAACATTGATTTAATTCCCAAAAATATTCCCAATAAAAATAGAATGCCCACCGGCCAGAACAATTCGGGTCGGCCGGCGTAGTTGTGCCGCCAGTTTTCGTCGCCGATAAAATTAAACATCCCGGCGGTTTTTAAGATATTTATTCCCAAATCTTTAATGGGAGTCGGGGAACTAAAAACAGAAATTTGGCTGGTGCGGCCGAAAAAATCCCGGGGATTTTGAAGAAAATAGAAAAGCAAAGGAGCGGCCACGATAATTGTAGAAAATAGAAAATAGAAAGTGGAAAGTAGAATTTTTTTTCGAATTAATTTTTCTTTATTTTGAAACCAGTAAGAAAATAGAATGATTAAGATCAAAAGGGGGGTTGCGCGATAGGCGATATAGGTATGAAAACCTAAGCCGTAGAATAGGCCAGAGAAAATAGAAGACAGGAAACAGAAAATAGAAGATTTTTGGTCTTTTGCTTTACGGAGCGCCAATAGCAAAAAATAAACTCCCCAGACCAGAAAAAACGGCGCCATTATCGCCCGAAAACCGATGCGGGAAAAATTAATGTGCCAAAAGGAAGTGGCTACGAGAAAAGAAGCCAAAAGAGCGATTTTTTTTAAAAATAATTCTTTTGTTAAAAAATATATTCCCAGCACCGTGAGTGTCCCGAAAATTGCCGCTATGCTTCTCGGTATCCAGGGTTCGTGGCCGAATTTGACTATGAAAAATCCAATAATGTTCGGCCAAAGCCCTTCGCGGCCAAAATTTTCCGGATAGAAAATCTTGAAATGGCCGGTTTCCCAGGCCTCAACGCCGTTATTGGCGTACATCGCTTCATCGGGATAAAAACCCGGCGGCAGTTCGGCAATTTGATAGAAACGCAGGAAAGAGGCGACGATGAAAACAATGGCTAACAGAAAGAAAGGATTTTTGATTATTTTTTGCATCATAATCGCGGTTGCTTGAATCATAACATTTAGCGGTAAAATAAAAAAAGCCGTCTAATTTATTTAGACGGCTTTAAGGTCTTGCTAGTATTCAAAGACAGTCGTTTCTATGACTCGGCCTCCGTTGAACTTTCGGTTTCTTAAATTTTCGCTGATTCGGCCGAAAATCAAGGTTTGTTCCGAAATCCCTTTGGACCTGATATCGTCGTTTGGGATATCAATGCATTTCCTGATTTCGTTTTCCATACTTGTGTCGGGAATATGGATAACTATTTCCCCTTCAATCGGAAGCAGCGAAATGCAAGCCTGGATTGATTTTTTCCCAAAAAAGCCATTCTTCTCAATATCAACTATCAAGGTCAGCATTTTTACGCCCTCCTTTCTGTTATTTAATTTTTAATCTACCTTTAACAGGATAGCATAAATTATTATTTATGTCAAATAGAAAATCAGGGATTACAAATCTCGTTTTACGTAGTAAAATAAAGGCAAGATGCCTAAAAAAATCGGATTGGCTTTGGGAGGAGGCG
>MFKM01000032.1:0-9794 GCA_001779575.1 Candidatus Jorgensenbacteria bacterium RIFCSPLOWO2_12_FULL_42_11 | reverse complement strand
AAATCAGCTTTATTGTTGGCACAAGCATGGGAGCGCTTGTCGGCGGTTGGTACGCGGCGACCAAAAATATCGTTTCCTTGGAGAATATTTTTTTAAACGCGGGAAAAGACGATCTTCTCAAATTCAAGAAAATTATCAAAAAAAAAGACGGTGAAAGTCTGCGGGCCAAGGGTCATATCTTCACCGATTTTTTAGGCGACGCCCTTAACGCGAAAAATATTGAAGATTGCGGAATTCCTTTCCGGGCTATCGCTACCGACATCAAAAACGGAGATGAAGTGGTGATGGAAAGGGGCAGCCTGCTTGAAGCTATCCGGGCCAGCGCCGCTTTGCCCATTATTTTTGAACCGGTTTCTTTAGATGGCAGATTATTGATGGACGGCGGTTTTTCCAATCCGGTGCCGGCGGACATTGTAAAAAAAATGGGCGCCGATTTCGTGATCGCGGTTGATATTTCCAGTAAATGGCTGGATATATCGGAAAAGCCGTTCAGCTGGATGCGATTGCCGTTTCTGATTTCCAATGTTCTTGACGCCGCGGCTTATCAATTGTCCAAGCCGCGCCTTGAAAGCGCCGATGTCATTTTAAGGCCTCTGGTTTTGAATTTCGGCTGGTTTGACTTCGGCATGGCGCCGGAAATTATCAGAGCCGGCGTCAAAGAAGCCAAATCAAATCTTAAACTGATTTTTAATCGGACTGGCCATTTGGAGCCAGTTAAAACGCCGTTTGAAAAGTTTCTGGACTTTCTTTTTTATCAGGAATAGAAATCCGATTTCCGCAGGAATAAAAGCGACAGATGATCGGCCTAATTTAATTTAAACAATCGTTGATTTGCCAAAGATTTTTCTTCTGAAGGAATTGGCAAAGCGATGGGTTTCGTTCCGGACTTTTCTTAACTGGTTAAAAGACGGAGAAATTAATTCCTGAAGAGATTTTTTTATTTTTAAAAAAACCAGCTTGTCGCCTTTGAATTTGGCGATGCCGACAACGGGAATGTTGATTTTGTTTCGGGTTAGTATTTTTTGCGCGACCTGGACTTGGGTTCTGCCGCCGTCAACCAAAATTAAATCGGGATACGGCCATTCCCGATGTTTTGTCCGTCGCTCAATCATTTCGGCCAAGGCCGACAAAGGTCGGATAGAAGTAAAGAAAAGCAGATTGAAAATTGAAAAACGTTTTTAAAACAACAGGATTAATGTATGATGAAACCAAGCATGACTTTTGAGGAATATCAAAAAATTTCAAGAGAAACGGCGATTTATCCCGATAAGGATAAAAATTTCATTTATCCGACTTTGGGCTTGGTGGGCGAATCCGGTGAAATCGCGGAGAAGATCAAAAAAATTTTGCGGGACAAAAACGGAGTTATTGACGAAGAAACCCGCAAGGAAATCTCCAAGGAATTGGGAGATGTTTTGTGGTATTTTTCTCAACTGGCCACCGAGCTCGGGCTTTCCGTTGAAGAGATCGCCGCTTTAAACATTGAAAAACTCCAATCCCGCAGAGAGCGCGGCGCGCTTCACGGCAACGGCGACAACCGATAGAAAAGCAAATGGCGAAAAATAAAATTTTTGGATTATATCAAGAATTGCGGAAAAAATACGGCCACCCCAAGGGTCAGTGGGTTTTGTGGTGCCGGAGGCCGAAAACGAATAAAGAAAAAGAGGAAGTTATTATCGGAGCGATTTTAACCCAGCGGACCAATTGGCGAAACGCGGAACTGGCTTTGGCTAATTTGAAAAAGGCAGGAATAGATTCTTTAAAAGACATTTATAAATCAGGGCTGAAAAATGAAAACCAGTTAGCTTTGCTTATAAGACCCTCGGGATTTTATCGGCAGAAAGCCGATTGTCTTTGGGGTCTGGCAAAATTTATTTTGGAAAATTACGGCGGTTTGAAAAAGCTGGGGGAAATAGATTTATTGAAATCCAGAGAAGATTTGTTGAAACAAAAAGGCATCGGCCCGGAAACAGCCGACAGCATTTTGCTTTACGCTTTGGGAAAACCGGTTTTTGTCATTGACGAATACACCAGGCGGTTCGTCAAGAAATATTTGCTAACCAATAATCGCGATTATCGCTTCATTCAGGAATTATTTGAAAAAAATATCAAAAAAGATTTCCGTTTATATCAGGATTTTCACGCTTTGATCGTGATTGACGGGAAAAATAAATAAAAAAAGCCGAAAGTTAAACCTTCGGCTTTTTGGCTCGCTAAACAAAAAACTTTCCTTTGAATTCACTGATTTCCTCGGGTGTGCCTTTCCCTACCGCTTCAACCATTTCTTCGTAATCTGTCAGAGCTGTTTCAAAATCTTGGTGTCTATTTATAACACGGAGATATTGCGGCAATTCTACCTGGATTTCAAATCTTCCGTTGACCGCCCGTCCATATTTCCTGAAAAGATTCAAGGATATATTCGGGTTAACGATGGCGCTTTTCAATAATTTACTTTTCGGTTCCTTTGTGGGCTGGCCCATCCGATTCTCCTTTCTTGTTTTCAGAGTATTTTTTACATTCCCCCCGTATCTCTTCGTATTTTTCGAGAGCTTCGTTTTCGCGGAAGTAATGTTGTTTTAAGGAGAAGACATTGCCTTTTAGTATTATTTGGATTTCGAAAACTTTGAAATCTTGGTCTTCGTCGTTCACAAAAAGAATTACTTTGATTTCGACATCAACCGGCGTCGCTTTTAGAACTTCGCTTTGGACTATCGTTAAAACCCTCGCTTGGGGCATGCGCCACCTCATTTTGTGATATTTTTTAAATCCTTCAGTATTTTCTCGTATTCCTTGAGAGCTGTTTTTTCATCGCACTGATGTTGTTCAAGAGTAAAGATGCGCCCCCGTAGCACTGCCTGGATTTCAAAAATCGCAAATTCTTCGCATTCCTCATCTTTAAAAAGCATTAATTGGATTTCAGTCTTGACCCGGGTATCCCTTAAAAACCGGCCCTTGACCGACATCAAAACATTCGCTAAAGACATTTTTCACCCCTTTCTATTTTTTAAAGAGCTTAACTGTGGCTATTCCGATTTTTAATATAACTTGTTAATTTAAAATTGTCAAAAAATAAATTAGGCCCAAATAGTCGCTTCTTCGGTTCTGGCTATTTTTTGGGTTTTAAACGCGGTTTCGGTTAATTCCCCCGGCTGGAACCAAAGCCTGATTTCTTTTTCGGCGCTTTTAACCGATTCGGAGGTGTGAATGACGTTTTCAAAAACACCGGTTTTACTGTTGATTCTTCCGTATCGGCCGCGGATGCTGACGGGGTCGGCTTCTTCGGGATTAGTCGCGCCGCAGATTTTTCTGATGTTGGCAACGGCGTCCGGTCCCTGGTAAACTAACGCCAGCACTCTGTCGGTGTGAAATTCGCCCATCAGGTATTTAACCGCCGAAGGGAAGACCCGGGGTTTTCTTTCTTTCAGGTCGCCATAATGAAGCTCGGCTAATTTTTTCGGGACTTTCAGGATTTTCGCGCCGACAATTTTTAATTTCGTTTCCGAAAGAGCCGTCAGGATATTGCCGGTCAGACTTTTGATCAGCCCGTCGGGTTTGACAATGACCAGGGTTTGTTGAATTTTGGTTTTAATCATAATAGAAATTATTATACTAAACCTGCCGGAATCGTCAAAGGACGATTTTTTTGTTAAAATAAAGGAATTATGAAAAAAGTTTATATTAAAATGGAAGGCCAGTTGCCATCGGAAAGTTTTAAAGACCGCGGCATGTCGGTGGCGATTTCGGAGGCCGTTCGCTTGCAGAAATTTTACCCGAAACTGAAAATCCGTTCGGTGGCTTGCGCGAGCACCGGCGATACTTCGGCCTCGGCGGCTATTTACAGCTCTTACTTGAATGATTGAGTTTAAAATTTTAAAAAAATCAAAAATTTCCCGGGCCAGATTAGGATTGTTAAAAACCGAAAACGGGGTCGTGGAAACGCCGTGTTTCGCGCCGGTGGCCACTCAAGCCGCGGTGAAAACCCTGACCAGCGAAGAAGTTGAGCAGACCAAAACCCAAATTTTGATTGCCAATACCTTTCATCTCCATTTAAAGCCCGGTGAGAAAATTGTTGAATCCGCCGGCGGACTTCATAAGTTTATGAATTGGCCAAAGCCGCTGATGACTGATTCCGGCGGTTTCCAGGTTTTCAGCCTGGGATTCGGCCGGGATTTCGGCACCGGTAAGATTTTGAAAACCAAAACCGATTCTCTTATTAGAAAAGGCCAGCAACCAAAACTGATAAAAATTACGGGAGGGGGCGTATTTTTTACTTCGCCTCTTAACGGCCAAAAGATATTTTTAGGGCCGCGGGAATCAATTAAAATCCAAGAGTCATTGGGAGCGGATATTATTTTTACTTTTGACGAATGCACGGCGCCGTTGGCGGATTACGAATATACCAAAAATTCTCTTGCCCGGACTCATCGTTGGGCCGAAATTTGCCTGAAATCAAAAAAATCTGGCCAAGCTTTATTCGGAATCGTTCAGGGAGGGAAATTCAAGGATTTGAGGATTGAAAGCGCTAAATTTATCGGTTCGCTTCCTTTTGACGGTTTCGGCATCGGGGGCGAATTCGGCGATAACAAGAAAATAATGGCTCAAATGATTGATTGGGTGATAAAAGAATTGCCCGAAGAAAAACCGAGGCATCTTTTGGGCATCGGGCGCTTGGAAGACATAGCGAAAATCATCAAAGCCGGGATTGATACCTTTGATTGCATCGCGCCGACTCGCTTCGCCCGCCACGGGATAGCTTTCGTTTCGGAAGGGGAATTGGATATGTCAAAAACAAAATTTTCGGAAGACAAGAATCCGCTGGATAAAAAATGCTCCTGTTTTGTTTGCCGAAATTACCGGAGAAATTACATTAACCATCTTTTCCGGGCCGGCGAAATTACGGCTCTGAAACTTCTGACTTTTCATAATCTTTATTTTTTTAACAGCGAAATAGCCAATATCCGGGAAAAAATAAAAAAAGGGAAATTTTAACAGCGCCCGGAATAATTGAAAAACCCTTTCAATTATGAAAAGATTAAATAATATGGAAGCAAGCGGAATTTCAAGAGAGGAAAAAATTAAAAAATTAATTGAAACGGCCGTATCTTTAATCGGCCGGCCATATGAATACGGCGCTTATCTTAATCCTGCCGCCGACAAAAAGATCGCTTTTGATTGTTCTTCGTTTATTCAATATATTTTTGGCAAGGTCGGCATGGAATTGCCAAGGTCAACCATCCTTCAGGCCGCCGCGCCCGGAAAAGAGGTGTCGGGAAAAACCGGGGATGAAATGATGCCGGGAGACGTGATATTTTTTGAGGGGAATATCGGTCATTATCGTCATGATTTGTTTCCCGGCCGAAAAATTTTTGTCGGCCACGCCGGCCTATTTATCGGCAATAACCGTATTATTCATGCCACAAACAACGTTTCCGTTTCGGGGGTGGTTGGACAATTCCTTAACGAGCTTCCCGCGCCTCCTTACAATATTGTTTTGATTAAAAGATTTTTTTGATTTTTTATGAAAAATTACGCCAAAGTGGGCAATCGCCGGGGACGGCCGGCTTATCGGACCCCGTCATTTTTTCGCTATCGGCAATATTTAAATATAAAAAAGGCAAAAACAAAATATGGAAACAACAGAAAAAATTTGGTTTAACGGAAAAATTTTAAATGTTTCTTACGAATTAAACGACAACGGTTTTAGAATTAAAATTTTTGGCACCAACCGTTATGGTGTAGATTATTATCCGGCAAAAATTTTTTCCGAATTAGATCTTAAGGCTAAAAAAGCTTTGCTGGAAAATTTTATTTACGCCTGGACTCGGCCATTGGCTTTATTGATGGATTATGGTCTTTTTTTTGAATCAAATAAGCCATTAATCAAGAATTTTGTTGATTATGGAATCCTCGGTGATTTAAGCCGTATAGCCGATCTTAATAAGGTGAAAACGCAGAAATTGCTTGCTGATTTTAAAAAATTTGATAAAAATGGTGAAATTATTTTTCGAGGCAAAAAATCAGAAAGAATGTTACCGCCAAAGAAAACTTCAAGCGAAAAAGCAATTTTAGCCCTGTCATTCGGCAAAGATAGTCTTTTGTCTTACGGAATTGCCAAAGAGATTGGTTTAGATTGTCAGGTGGTTTTTGTTCGGGACATCAAGGGTTATAACAAGGAGTACATTGAAGCGGAAGCAAAACATAAAAGTCGGATTATTAAGTCGTTTATTGAAAATGAAAGAATCCCTATCAATTTTTTAATTGATAATGTTGATGAAATTTTTTCTGACAGAAAAATCAAAAGCAAGATTAAAGATTTAGAAAATACCAATGGGATGCTGACTTTTGTTCTAGAATTTATTCCCGTCGCTTATTATCACCAGGCTAAATATTTAATTTTAGGTAATGAGGCTAACTTTGTTGATTCTTTCAAAAATCAAGACGGTTTTAAAACTTATCCTTCTTTTGATCAGACAGTAATTTATACTAAAAGAGAAAATCAATATCTTAAGCGATTGACTAACGGCAATATTCAGGTTATCAGTTTAATTGAACCAATTTATAATTTAGCCGAGATGAAGATTTTATATCACCGTTATCCCTACCTTTTGCAATATCTCATGTCTTGTTCGCCAGAAAAGAAAGGCAGTGAAAAATGGTGCTACCAATGCCCAATGTGTGCTAAAGCCTTTCTTTATTCAGTCGCAGTCGGCGGTGACCCCCAAAAAATTGGTTTTAAGCAAAACTTTTTTGCCAAAAGGTATAAACAGCTTTATCCTCTATTTACTAAAAAGATTACTCGACCCCATGAAAAGCCAAAAGCCGTTAGCGAGGAACAGCTTTTATCTTTTCTTTTGGCTTATCGCCAGGGTTGGCGCGGAGACTTAATTAATTTATTTAAAGAAAAATATCTCGCTGTCGCGACAAGAAGAGAAAAAGAATTAAGGAAAAAATTTTTTGGTATCCATTCCAGTCTGACTATCCCCAAAGAAATTAAAAATAAAGTTATTGATATTTATCAAGAGGAATTAGTATCGCTTATATGATAAACGGCAACAAAAATTTGGTTCAAGAATTATGTAAAATAAAAATTTTATAGAAAAATCATTGACTTTTATTTTGTTTAGTTATTAAATTATAAATATCAATCAGAAAATTTAAATTTTAAAATAAATGGCAAATAATAATTCAAATCAAAACGGACTATCGCCCAAAAAATTTTTATTCGTATCTTTAGAAAGCTTGAGTGGCGATTTAGCCTGGCAGTTAACCAAAGAAGGCCATGAGGTTAAGGCCTATATTAAAGCCAAAAGCGATATTGATGTTTATAATGGATTTATAGGAAAAGTTGATAGCTGGGAACCCCATGTGAGTTGGGCTGATGTTATTTGTTATGACAAAAAAACAGAGGTTCTTACCGAGAATGGTTGGAAGTTGTTCGAAAAACTTAAATATCAGGATAAAATAGCTACTTTAAATCCAAAGAATTTTAGATTGGAATATCATTTCCCTGATAAAATAATTAAATATAAATATAAAGGGAAATTAATTTATTATCAAAGTCCAGAAAACGAATTTTGCGTGACTCCAGATCATCAAATGTTTGTAAAAGATTATAAAGGTGGTTATTCTTTTGTTGCGGCAGAAAAGATATTTGGGAATACAAGGAAGCATATAAAATTAGATTGCTTTTGGCAGGGGAAATCCTCGGAAGAAATTGAGGTGCCCGATTGTCAAATAAAATGGAAATCAGGAAGGCAAAACTTAGAAAGGAAACATATTTATTCTGGTTTCAGGATAGGAATATCTCATTTGCTGGCGATAGCTGGTTTTTATATTTCTGAAGGCGCAGTTATAAGACGTTGGAGACAATTAAACGGAATTAGATTTTATCAAAATTACGGGGTTGTCTTAGAAATATTTAAAAAGATTCTTAAAGAAGCGAATATTTCTTACCGTACTACCAGAAAAGGAAAGGGAGAAGAAATAAGAATTTATAATGGCGCCTTAGCAAAGTTTTTAGTTGATAATTTTGGCGAGGGAACATTTAATAAACATGTTCCGAAATGGATTAAGAAAATAGATAATAAAAATTTGAGAATACTTTATGAATGGCTGATGAATGGCGATGGTCATCGAGGAAGACATCACGACTTTTATTCTTCTAAGTCGCTACAATTATTAGATGACGTCCAAGAAATTTTACTGAAAATTGGTTTAGCGGGCAGAACAAAGAAAAATATAATTTCAATAATTAAAAACAAAAATTGCGAACCGAGATTAAAAGATAAGAAATATTGGAAGAAAATTGACTACAATGATTATGTCTATTGCGTTGAAGTGTCCAATCACATTCTTTATGTAAGAAAAAACGGAAAACCGATGTGGTGCGGAAATTGTTTTGATGATGTTGAATTCGGCGAAATTGCCGATAAATTGCGGCGCAAAGGCAAACTGGTTATTGGAGGCAGTATTTACACGGACAGATTGGAAATGGATCGCGAATTCGGCCAGTTAGAAATGAAAAAATACGGGATTAATATTCTGCCTCAATGGCAGTTTTCCAATTATGACGAAGCCATTGAATTTATCAGAAAAAATCCCGAACGCTATGTATTCAAGCCCGGCGGCAACACTCCTTCAACCAGCAAAGGTCTTTTGTTTTTGGGCGAAGAAGAAGACGGTAAGGATATTTTGGAATTGTTGGAACGCAACAAAGAAATTTGGAAAAAGAAGGCCCCGGTTTTCCAACTGCAAAAATACGTTTCGGGGGTGGAGGTGGCGACCGGCGCTTTTTTTAACGGTAAAGATTTTATTATGCCTATTAATGTCAATTTTGAGCACAAAAAAATTTTTCCCGGCGATATCGGCCCGATGGCCGGCGAGATGGGTACTTTGATGTTCTGGAATAGGCCCAATAATTTATTCATAATGACTTTAGAAAAAATGAAACCGGCTTTAGCGGAATCGGGTTATATTGGTTACATTGACATCAATTGCATTGTTAATAGTAAAGGAATTTATCCTTTGGAATGGACGGCTCGGTTTGGCTATCCCACTATTCACATCCAATCAGAGGGCATCCTGACACCCATGGGAGAGTTTTTGTTTAGATTGGCGAAGGGAGAATATTTTGAATTGAAAACTAAGCGAGGATTTCAGTTGGGAGTAAGAATTTTGTCGCCGCATTATTTTGCTAAAAACGACCGAGAACTTGTAGAAATGTACAGAGACCTGCCAATATTATTTAAAAAACCGGATAATTTAGAAGGCGTGCATATTGAAGATATTAAAAGAGTAGAGGGCGTTTGGCGGATTGCCGGGGAATCGGGATGTTTATTGGTTATAACCGGTTCTGGCAGCACGGTGGCAGAAGCTCGGGAGCAGGCCTATTCGCGCATCAAAAATATTATGATTCAGAATATGGCTTACCGCACTGACATTGGTCTTAAATGGAATACTGACAGCGATAAGCTGCAAACTTGGGGCTATTTGTACTAAATGATTCTTAAAGTTAACTTTCAAAGTCCTCAAAAAAACATTATCCAAAAAGCCGCTGAAATTATCAAAAAAGGCGGGGTGACGGTTTTTCCAACCGACACGGTTTACGGTCTTTTAGCGGACGCGAGAAACGAGAAGGCAATTTATAAAATTTTCAAAATAAAAAAACGACTCAAAACAAAACCCCTCGGTATCTTTGTCAAAAACATGGAGATGGCCAAGAAATACGCTTTTATTGACACAAAACAGGAAAAATTCCTGAAGAAAAACTGGCCGGGGAAAATAACGGCAATTTT
>MFKM01000031.1 GCA_001779575.1 Candidatus Jorgensenbacteria bacterium RIFCSPLOWO2_12_FULL_42_11 | reverse complement strand
CGCTTTTGAGGCGCTTCTGGCGGCTATTTATTTAGACCGGGGATATAAATTGAGCCATGATTTTATTTCGCGATTTCTGTTGCCTCATCTTGATGAAATTCTAAAAAAACAACTTTACCGAGATTCCAAAAGTTTTCTGCAGGAAACGATTCAGGAGAAGTTCAAGGCAACTCCGACTTATAAAGTTTTGGAAGAAAGCGGGCTGGATCATCAAAAAAATTTTCGTATCGGCGTTTATGTCGGCGAAAAATTAATTGCCGAAGGACGGGGATCTTCCAAGCAGGAAGCGGAAGTTAACGCGGCCAGTCAAGCATTGTCTTCTCTGTGATTTCTAATTTTTTGAATTTGGATTATAATAAATTTATGTTCCAGATCGCGAGTTTATTGCTGGCGTTAGCGGTCATTATTTGGCTATTTTCAAAATTTCAATCCCGTCAAAGCGGAAGAATCGGCCAACCTGTTTTCCGGAAACACTCTTTGCTTTTATTGAAATTTCCCAAAGGAGAAAGAAATTTTTCCGCCGAAGGCGGACCAGCCTTGGGCTGGAAAGACGAAATCAGGCTTTCCGAGAATTTTTTTGATTTACTGGGCGGTTTTAACAATCCGGTCGTTTTGGAAGCGGCCGTTCATCATGTCGGCGAAGAAATTCATTTTTATTTAGTCGGCGACGGAAAGACGCTTGATTTTGTCGGCCGCCAAATCCAGAAAATTTGGCCGGGCGTTCAGCTTGACGAGGTTGACGATTATGATGTTTTTAACCCCCAGGGCTTTAATGAAGGAGCGTATTTGAAATTGGCTCACGAGCTGTCTTTGCCCATAAGAACTTACGAGCAGGCCGGCGCCGACACTTTTGCCCCGATTTTAGCGGTTCTGGCTAAATTGGAGGAAGTGGGCGAAGGAGCGGCTTTGCAGTTGGTTTTTAAGCCGGCTTCTCAAGCGATTCGCCGGAAAATCACCAACAAAGAAAAAATTGCCAAGCCTTTGTTCCGGGTTAATCTGCGTTTGGCGGCTTCGGCGTCAAGCTCATATCGGGTGAAAGAGATTTTTGAAAAGTTAATCGGCGCTTTTTCGCCTTTTGCCAGTCTGCGGGAAAACGAATTGAAAGTGGTCAAGCCGAAAAATATCGCCAATTTTCATTTCGGTTTTTGTTTCAGGACATTTGACGAAGAAGAATCTCTGATTTTAAACAGCGAGGAATTGGCCAGTGTTTTTCATTTTCCGATTAGTTCAACAATCATTCCGAGAATCAAATGGCTGAAATCAAAAGAGGTTAGGCCGCCAGCCGGACTTTCCAGCCGAGGCGTTATTATTGGCGAGAATGTTTTTCAAGGAAAAGTTCAGCCCATTTATTTGGATTATTCCGACCGGGCGCGTCATCTGGAAATTATCGGCCAGGCCGGTACCGGAAAATCAACATCTATTATTAATCTGGCCATCGCTGACATAAAGCAAGGTAAAGGAGTGGCCATTATTGACCCCGAGGGCGACATTATTCAGGGGGTTATCGGAAATATCCCCCGCGAACGAATGGCAGACGTGATTTATTTTGACCCGACGGATATCTGGCGTCCTTTCGGTTTGAATCTTTTGGAATTTAACACCGACAACCCCGAAGAAAAGGAATTTATTATTGAGGAAACCAGCAGCATTTTCCAAAAACTTTTTACCGGAGAAACCAAGAACGAAATGGGCCCGATGTTCGCGAGATATTTGAAAAACGCGATTCGGCTTTTGCTGGCTGACAGCCGAAACGACCCGTCCACCCTGCTTGATATTCCCAGAATTTTTACCAGTTATGATTTTCGTCATAGAAAAATTCAACAGATGACTGATTCAAAAATGGCGGAGTTTTGGGCAAACGAAGTGGCGCTCCACGAAATTACCCCTTTCATCATTTCTCGGTTTAATAATTTAATCGCTAATGATTATTTGCGGCCGATTATCGGTCAGGCTCGTTCGGCTTTTAATTTCCGCCGGGCTTTGGACGGAGGAAAAATAATTCTGGTTAATTTAGCCAAGAACCGGCTGGGCAACGAGAACGCCAATCTGCTGGGAATGATTTTTGCCGAGAAAATAGCTTTGGCGGCTTTTTCGCGCCTCGGTCAGCCCGAAGACAAACGCCAGCCATTTTATCTTTATCTAGATGAGTTTTATAATTACATCACCGATTCCTTGGCGATCACGCTGGCTTCGGTTTCCCAATACGGTCTTTTTTTGAATCTGGTTCATCGTTCAACCGAAGAACTTTCACCGGCCCAGCTTAATCTGGTCGGTAAATTCGGCTCAATTATTGTTTTCCGGGTTGATTTAAACGACGCTCAAGTTTTAATTGATAAATTTGAACCGGTTTTTTCCGTCAATGATTTAATCGGCTTAGATAATTTCAATGCCTGCAGTCGGATTCTGGTCAAAGGAAATTTGTCGCGGCCTTTCAGCATCCGGATTTTATTGCCGCCGGCGGCCGATTCCAGCTTGGCCAAAGAAATTAAAGATTTGAGCCGAACGGTTTATAATCAAAACAAGCAGAAAACAGAAATAGAAATTTATGAAAGATTTTCTTCTTGTTAGTTTAATCGGTTTTCTGGTCGGTTGGCTGGTTTTGCCGACCGCCGCCGTGAAAATCGCGATTACTCCGAAACTGATTTTGTTTTCGGTGGTCGGTTTCACCATTTTGGCTCCTTTGTTGCTGGCGGCGGCTTTTTACCTTAGTCAATTCTGGTCGTCTTTGCGTCAATTCGGAAAATTTTGCGCGGTGGGTTTTCTCAATACATTTTTAGGATTCGCTATTATAAATTTATTAATGCGTTTCACGGGCATTACCGAAGGCGTTTATTTCAGTTTATTTCTGGCGCCGGCTTTTCTGGCGTCGGCCACCAATAGTTATTTCTGGAATAAATTTTGGTCTTTTCAAAGCGCGACTGCCACCAGCCCGACTGAATACTCCCGTTTTCTTTTATTTACTTTCATCGGATTTTTGATAAACAACGGCGTGGCTTCGTTTTTGAACAACGTGGTGGGGCCGTTGGGCGGCATCAGCCCTGTTGTCTGGGCTAATATTTCGGTTTTGGTATCGGTGGCCTTTTCTTTTTTGTGGAACTTTTTTAGTTATCGGTTTCTGATATTTAAAAATTCCAAGTCCCAAGTCCCAAGTTCTAAATTCTAAATTATTTATTTATGAAACCTTTTCTTTCAGTCATTATTCCCACTTACAACGAAGCCAAGCGTTTGCCTTTAACCTTGATTGACGTTGACAAGCATCTTTCGGCGGTTGGTTATGATTACGAAATTATCGTGGTTGACGACGGCTCCAAAGACGCCACGATTGACATCGCCAAAAGATTGAGTCATCTGATAAAAAATCTCCGGATTATTGAAAACGAGAAAAATCACGGCAAGGGCTGGGTGGTTCGCCAGGGGATGCTTGAAGCCAAGGGGCAATGGCGGTTGTTTATGGACGCCGATAACGCCACTTCGGCGGACCAGTTTCAGAAAATGATGCCGTATTTGGCCGATTATCAGATTATTATCGGTTCTCGGGACGTCAAAGGCGCCAAATTGGTGCCGCCCCAGCCGTTTTATAAACGTTTCTTGGGCAACGCGGGCAATATCATTATCCAGATTTTGCTCTTGCCCGGGCTTTGGGACACCCAATGCGGATTCAAATGTTTTTCCGAAGAAGCCGCCGAAAAAATTTTCCGATTGATGAAAACCAACCGCTGGGCTTTTGACGTTGAAGCCTTGGTTTTGGGGAAAAAATTCGGTTATAAAATCAAAGAAATTCCCGTGGTCTGGGTTAACGATATTCATTCCAAGGTGAAATTTTCGTCTTATTTTCAATTTCTTTGGGAAATTTTGAAAATCCGCTTGAGATTATGAATAAGAATAAAAACATAAAATTGCTTTCGGAATTACGCTTTGATTTGGCGTCCAAGGACTGGGTGGTAATTGCCACCGGCCGCGCCAAAAGACCGGAAAGTTTTAAAAAGGAAAAGCGCGAAAAAAAGAGATTTCTTGAAAATCAATGCCCTTTCTGCGACTTGAAAGATCAGGAAACGCCGACGCTTGTTTTTTCTAAAGACGAAAAAATTGATTTTGAACCAGGGGCTAAAATTCCCGAAAACTGGACGACCATTGTCGTTCCCAATAAGTATCCGGCTTTCAGTCCGGGAGAAAGTTTAGACAAGCGCGTTGAAGGGAATTTGTATCAAACAATTAATGCCTTGGGGTTTCACGAGGTGGTGATAACCAAAAATCACGAAAAACAGTTAGCTCAATTTTCTAATGAAGAAATCAAGGAAGTGATTGACGTTTATCAGAGACGATACTTGGATTTAAAGGACAAAAAGTTCGTCAATCACATTTCTATTTTCCATAATCACGGTCGGGAAGCCGGAGCTTCAATAGAACATCCTCATTCCCAAATTATCACCACGCCATTGGTTGACGTTGATTCAAGAAAATCTCTTTTAAATTCTAAAGAATATCGGAGGGTTAACAAAAAATGCATTTATTGCCGAATGAACGAATGGGAAAAAAAAGTTAAAAAAAGAGTAGTTTTTGAAAATAAGGATTTTTTGGTAATTTGTCCTTTTGCCTCCAAAACGGCTTTTGAAATGATTATTTCTCCCCAAAAACACTTAGCCTATTTTGAGAAAATCACCGAAAAAGAAAAATGGCATTTGGCCGAGGCTTTCAAAATCGCTTTGCGGGCTCTTTACAAAGCGCTTGACGACCCGGCTTATAATTTTTATCTGCATACCGCTCCTTCTAACGATAAAGGGAATCACGACTCTTATCATTGGCATTTCACTATTTTGCCGAAAACCGCTATTCCGGCTGGATTTGAAATCGGAACGATGATGGAAATATCCGCCATTGAACCGGAAAAAGCGGCGGAGTATTTAAAAAAGAATATTTCTTCATAATGAAATTTTCCAATTTACTATTATTTTGGAACGATCGTCCATTTATAATAGTAAGTCGTCGGTTGTTATTATTTAGTCATTTATAATGCTGGTACAATGTCAACATGAACAATAAAATTATAATCGCCAATTGGAAGATGAATCCCTTAACATTTAAAGAAGCCGGGGGTCTTTTTGGCGCTATCCTAAATTCTAAATTATCCCGCAGCGCGAAATCCCGCCCAGCGGGACAAATTCCGAATTCTTTAGAATTAATCATTTGCCCGCCGTTTATTTATTTGGAACCGCTGGCGAAATTACTAAAAGCCATAAGCCATAAGCTAAAAGCCAAGCTCGGCTCGCAAGATTGTTTTTGGGAAGATCACGGGGCTTACACTGGTGAAATTTCTTCGTTGATGCTGAAAAATCTGGGCGTGGAATACGTGATTGTCGGCCATTCGGAACGGCGGAATTATCTGGGCGAAACCGATGAAATGGTTGCCAGAAAAGTTGAAGCAGTTATTGAAAATGGATTAACTCCGGTATTATGCGTAGGCGAAACTTTGGAACAAAAGAAAAAGGGATTAGCCGAAAAAATCATTAAAGAACAATTAGAAAATTGTTTTAGAAATTCTAAATTCCACAATCACATAGTAATCGCGTATGAACCGGTCTGGGCGATCGGCACCGGCGATGATTGCCCGCCGGAAAAAGCTTTGGAAATGATAAAGTTTATCAAAGATATTCTTAAATCGGAATTCGGGGTTCAAGATTCAAGATTGTTGTACGGCGGTTCGGTTGATTCCAGAGACATCGCCGATTACTTGAAATATCCGGAAATTGAAGGCGCTTTGGTCGGAGGAGCCAGTCTGAAAACAGAAGAATTTGAAAAAATTATCAATGAAATTCTTAAGTCAATTAAAACCGAATCAGCTCCGAAATAAAATTTGCCTTCTCCGGGTGGATTTAAATATCCAAAACGCGGATTTATACGGATTAGCGCGCGGATTTATACGGGTTCCTTTGAAAATAACTGCGATTTTGCCGACCATAAAATTTTTGACCGGAAATGAAGCCAAGGTGGTTATTTTAAGCCATCGCGGAAGACCGCAAAAAACTAAAAACTTAAAACTTAAAACTGGAAACTATTCACTAAAGCCATTCGCGAAAATTTTTTCCCAGTTGCTCAAAAAACCGGTTCGTTTCATTGATTTCGGCATTTCCCAAAAATTAAAAAGCGAAATTGAGAATTCGCCTGTCGGCAGCGTTTTTCTTTTAGAAAATTTGCGATTTTTCGCCGAGGAAGAAAAGAATGATAAGCGATTCGCCGAAAAATTGGCCTCTCTTGGGGATATCTATGTCAACGACGCTTTTGCCGTTTCTCATCGGGAAAACGCGTCCGTGTCCGCCATTACTGAATTTTTGCCGAGTTACGTCGGTTTGGTTTTGGAAAAAGAAGTTGAGAATCTGAATTCGGCGACGGCGAAATTTAAAAAACCTTTGATTGTGATTTTGGGCGGAGCCAAGGTTTCGGACAAAGTCGGCCTGATTGATAATTTTTCAAAGAAAGCCGATTATTTTTTGATTGGCGGAGCGATGGCTAATACTTTTTTCGCCAGCCAAGGACTGCCGGTGGGAGATTCGCTTTATGAGAAAGAAGTGGATTTGGCCGGAATGGCGAGCCGTTTGGGCCGGAAGATTGTTTTACCGCGGGATACGGTAATTTATCGGAAACAAATTTTGGATATCGGGCCGGAAACGATAAAGGAATATCAAAAATTCATTAAAAATGCCGGGACTATTGTCTGGAACGGTCCGATGGGATTGATTGAAAATGAAAGATTTGCCAAGGGGACGAAAGAAATAGCCGCGGCGATTCTAAAAAATAAAAATGCTGAAACTGTTATCGGCGGCGGAGAAACAATCGCTTCGCTCAATCTAAAAGCTATAAACTATAAGCTAAAAGCCAATGTATTCATTTCTACCGGCGGAGGAGCGATGCTGGAATATCTGGCGGGCAAAAAATTGCCGGGCTTGGAGGCGTTAAATAATCTAAAAATAAATGAATAACCAGATAAAAAAAATTTCTTTGAAAGATTTTAATTTATCTTTTGTGGATACCGAAACCACCGGTTTGGACTTGAATCACGAATTGATTGAATTGGGGTTGGTCAAGGTTGATGGCCGCGATTTTTCAGTTTTGGAAGAATGGGAGATTAAAATAAAACCTCGGCATCTTGAATTAGCCGACCCGGAAGCTTTAAGAATCAATCATTACAGCGAAAAAGGCTGGCAAGAAGCCGTTGAACTGGAAACGGCTTTGAAAATATTTTTAGAAAAAACCGCCAATACGATTTTAGTCGGTCATAATCTGCTTTTTGACTGGTTCCATATTCACAAAGCTTTGGCCGAACGCAATCTTAAACCGACTTTTTATTATAAAGGACTGGATACTTTTTCATTCGGTTGGCAGAAATTGCGTCAATTGCCCGATTTTCAGAATTTATCTTTATCGGAAATGGCCAGTTATTTTGGTGTTTCGCAGGAAAAACCCCATTCGGCTTTAGACGACGCCCGAACGACTTATGAAGTGTTTTTGAAATTACTGGAAAATGAATCCCGTTAGAGAAAAATTAGACAAGGCGATTATTTATTGCGATGGCGGGGCGAGGAACAATCCCGGTCCGGCGGCCATCGGCGTCATAATATCAGGCATCGGGCATCAAAAATCAGGAATCAGGGAATACAGCGAGTTTATCGGTCGGGCGACCAATAATCAGGCCGAATATCGGGCGGTTGTTTTCGCTTTAAAAAAAGTGAAGCAATTAATCGGCAAAGAAAAAAGCAAAGATTTGGAGGTAGTAATAAAATCGGACAGCGAACTTTTAATAAATCAGCTTATCGGCCGGTATAAAATTGAAGACAAAGACCTTCAATCGTTATTTTTTGAGATTTGGAATTTGAAACCGGATTTTAAAAAAGTGGAATTTATTCAAATTCCCCGGGAAAAAAACAAGGAGGCGGATTTGCTGGTTAACCAGGAATTGAACAATCAGGTTGGTTTATTCGGATAACGAAAACCCCGTTAACGATAAATCGCCAACGGGGCAATTTGCGGAACTGGCAAGTCATAAGCCGGATTCTGTATTCGGTGATAATTCATCTGGGCCCGCGATTACTCGCGGGCTCTAGCAGCACCCCAATCACGCGACGAAGTCGCGTGATAATTCAAAATTTAGAATGCAGAATTAAGAATCAATCTATTAAATTCTGAATTCTTAATTTGTAATTCTGAATTATCGCGTGGCTTCGCCGCGCGATGGTACGACTTTGCACCCGATAAGGATTTAGCCGTTTCACCCTTCGACTTCGCTCAGGGCAAGCCCCGAACTATTTCGAAGATTAACCCCGAAGGGTTTTCCGATTCTTTCGAATCGAAACGTCACTGCTCGCACCTCTAAGCTTACGCCCGACGGCTGTTAGCTCCGACGCTCTATTTTTTAAATAAAGAAGTCGGAGTCCCGCACCCTTTTGGGCGTCGGGACCGCTATCACGCTGCTGTCTGCCTATACGGCAAACAGGGGTGTCCGGACTTTCCTCCCTGCCCCGACGAATATCGGAGCAGAGCTATCACCTGACTTGCCAGCAATTTTAGAATGTCAAATAATATAGTTATTGTCAATTTTTTCGGCGGAGGCGTGAACGAGTTGAATAAAATATTTTTTCCCGCTATTCGCAGCTTGGTTTGGCAATTATTAAAAGCGACTATCAAATTTTGGCAGGATTTGTTATCATAAATACTTATGAAACTCCCCATCAGCGTCATTATCCTTACTTATAACGAAGAATTGAATATCGGGAATTGCCTTAAAAGCGTTGCCGATTGGGCGAATGAAATTATTATCGTTGATTCTTTCAGCGCGGATAAAACCCTGGAAATCGCCAAGAAACACACCAATAAAATAGCCCAGCGGACTTTTGTCAACCAGGCGGAACAGTTTAACTGGGCTTTGGATAATTTGGAAATAAAAAACGAGTGGATTTTGCGCTTGGACGCTGACGAGTATTTGACTGAAGAACTAAAAAAAGAAATCGCCGATAATTTAATGACGCCCAACGTCGTTAAAGCGGATATTAATGGGTTTTATATTAAACGGCGCGTCTATTTCATGGGCCGCTTTATAAAATACGGCGGTTATTATCCGGCTTGGTTTTTGCGGCTTTTTAGAAAAGGCAAAGCCCGGTCCGAAGAGAGGAAAATGGACGAACATCTGGTTTTGCTGGAAGGCAAAGCGGAAAGATTAAAAAATGATTTTATTGACGATAATAAGAAAAACTTGTCTTGGTTTATTCAAAAACACAACAACTACGCGTCGCGGGAAGCGGAAGAATTGTCGCGAAAAACGAAAGAATCGCAAAAATACGGGAATGGACAAGGAAAGGGGCCCGATGCCGGAAGGCGATGGCTGAAAGACAATTTTTATTACCGCTTGCCGCTTTTTTGTCGGGCTTATTTATATTTCTGTTATCGCTATTTTATAAGACTGGGATTTTTGGACGGCAAAGAAGGTTTGATATTCCATTTTTTGCAGGGTTTTTGGTACCGTTTTTTGGTGGACGCCAAGATTTATGAATCTAAAAAATACAAATAATCCTTGAAGCGCGATAGCGACAACGCTTAACTTTTTTATTTATTATGATTTAATAGCGTTATGAGAATATTTACGGATAAAAAATGGAGGGGCGGTTTTTTGGACTACTGCCGAAATAGAAATGAATACAGAATTCAAGTTCTTGCCTGGAAAAATCTTGAAAAACTTGAAAATGTTTATCATACAAGAGCAAAAAGCTTAAGATTGTTGATTAATTATTTCCCCGTTGTCGGGCCTCATGGATTATTCACAAAAATTTGGTCTCGGCTTAGGGAAGACAGGCGCAATGAAAAATATGTTTCCTGCGGCGTGGGGAAAATTATTGAAAGCGCCGACAGCCAAATTTTTTCCGAGGGAGAATCGGTCGGCTTCATAGCTCCTTTGCACCCGGCTCTCGCGGAGCGAATTGTTTTGCCCAAAGAATTTATTTATAAAATTGACAAATCGGACATTCCCGAAATTCCGACAGATACAATTTTGCATTCTCCTCTTAAAAAAAACAAAGCGCGAGACGCTTGGTGGAATGGCATTAAAGGATGGAGCGTTTATTCGGGGATAGAAATTTCCGAAGAAACGCGAAATAAGTTGGCGGACGCGTTAAAAAATGAGATTAAAAATAATGAATGGTTTAAGTTTCAACGGATTGACGCGCGAAACGCGAGTCCCGTGGCGGAAACCAAAGGCCAAGTTCCAAAAGCAAGCCCGAAGAAAAAAAGCGGAGCTTTGTTTGGTTATGGCAATTACGCGAAAATCAATATCATTCCTTATTCCAAGCCGTTTGTGGACATAAAATCAGTCCACGAAATTGACCCGACGCAAATATTTCTGGAACGAAAAGCGCGAAAATGGAATTCGTCGCCCTTTCCTGGAAAAGATGAAAAATACGATGTTTATTTTGTTGCCAGCTATAACCACACCCATGTTCCAATAACCTTGCGCGCTTTAAAGCAGGGAGCGTATGTCGTGGTGGAGAAGCCGGTTGTTATGGATTACGATGAATTAAATGAATTGGAAAAAGCCCTTAGAGAATCCGGAAGGCGTTTATTTATCGGATTTCACAAGCGTTACGGAAAATTTAATAAAATGGCTTTTGAAGATCTTGGCGTGAAATACGGCGATCCCATTTCTTACCACTCCATAGTTTATGAGTTGATTCAGCCTGAATTTTTTTGGTATAATTGGCCGGTTTCAAGGAGCACATTTTTTGCCAATGGCTGTCATCAGATTGACCATTTTCTCCATCTTAATAATTTCAGCAAGCCAAAAAATTCCGATATCAAGCTCCTACAAGACGACGCCGTTGAGGTGTGGATAGAGCTTGAAAACGGGGCGACTTTCACGACTACTTTCAGCGAAAAGGGGACTTTAAGGGTGGGGCCGAGAGACCACGTGGAGTTAAAAGTTCACGGAAGAAATATAAGAATAACAGATGCCATAGAATATCAATCCGAAGATAATCACAGGATAATCAGAAAAGAAAGAATATTCAAAACCAATAGTTATAGGGATATGTATCAAACAATAGGAAGGAAGATAGCCAACAATGAAGAGGGGGATTCAATAGAGTCAATTCTTATTTCGGCAAAAATAATGCTGGATCTTGAAGAAAAACTTCAGGGGATGAAAGGCTGGGGCGATAAATACAAAAAAGCCAAAGAAAAATTCTGGAGTTATTTTAGATAATCATTAATTGCTTATAATAATGAAAAATATTTTAATTATTACGGATTCTTATCCGCCGGAAATTCGTTCCGCCGCGCAGTTAATGAAAGATTTGGCCGATGGCTTGCGCGACAAAGGACACAATGTTTTTGTCGCCACTGCTTATCCCAAGCACAATTTGGCGGATTCTGGAAACGCTGTTTGGCCGGAAATTGTCAATGAAAACGGCGTAAGGGTTTTACGGATTAAAACTCTCCCGCATCACAAAGTGAATTTTATCGTCAGGGGCGTAGCGCAACTTTTAATGCCTTATATTTTTTTTCGCAAAATCAGGAAAAATATCAAAGAAAAAATTGATGTCGCGATTGTTCACAGTCCGCCTTTGCCGCTGGCGCTTGCCGCTTATAAAGTAAAAAAGTTTTACGGCGCCAAATACGTATTGAATCTTCATGATATATTTCCGCAAAACGCGGTTGATTTGGGCATTCTTAAGAATAAATTTTTGATTAATTTTTTTGAGCGAATGGAGAAAAATGCTTATAAAAATTCTGATTTAATCGTGGTTCCCTCCAACGAGCATAAAAAATTTATTGAAGAAAAAAGAAATGTGCCCCCGAGGAAAACACAAGTGGTTTGTCATTGGATAGACAGTGGCCCGTTTTTGAAAGCGCAAAAAACCGGCAGATTCAGAAAATTATACGGCTTGGAGAATAAATTTATATTTTTATTCGGCGGAGTGATTGGGCCGTCGCAGGGGCTTGATCTATTTATCGGAATAGCGGACAAAATAAAAAACAACAAAGACATTGTTTTTCTTTTCGCGGGCGACGGTTCTGAAAAAGAGAATCTGGTGAAAATAGCGGAAAATCTGAAATTGGAAAATATTATTTTCAAACCGTTTGTTTCCTCGGAAGAATATCCCGAACTGGTTAAGGATTGCGATGTCGGTATAATTTGCCTTACCGCGCGGAATACCACCCCGGCAGTGCCGGCGAAAATTTTAGGTTATATGGCGGCGGCGGTTCCGGTTGTCGCGTTTCTGCACAAAGAAAGCGACGGTTTATCAATTGTTAAAGAAGCGAAATGCGGTTATGGCGCGGTTTCGGACAACGAAGCAGAGGCGTTGGAGATAATTTTGAAAATGTATAATGAAAAGGAAAAAATGAAAGAATATGGCGAAAACGGTTTGAAATATCTTTTGGAAAATATGGAGAAAAAAATTTGCGTTGATAAATTTGAAAGATTATTGTCATAATATGAAAAAAATATTCATAGTGTTCGGCACGCGGCCCGAAGCCATCAAGTTCGCGCCGATAATCAAAGAAATTAAAAATAATCCCTCTTTAAAGGCAGTTGTTTGTGTTTTCCGCCAGCACGATAAAATGCTTGATCATATATTGAAAGTTTTTGATATTATGCCCGATTATGACTTGAAAATTATGTTGAGCGACAAGGCGTTGTTTGGCAGGGGAATTAATATCTTAAGAAAAATTAAAAATTTAGTCATAAGCGGATTTTCGTTTTTGATTTTTTTACGGATTCTTAAAAAAGAAAAACCGGATATTTTAATGGTTCAGGGCGATACTTCAACCGCGTTTCTGGCCGCGTTTCTGGCCTTTCATTTCAAAATTAAAATTGCCCACATTGAAGCTGGCTTGAGAACTTATGATAAATACAGCCCGTTTCCGGAAGAAATAAATCGTCAGCTTATTTCCAGATTGGCTGACTTGCATTTCGCGCCTACCGAGCGGGCTCAAAACAATCTTCTCAAAGAAGGCATCGCGAAAGAGAAGACATTTTTAACCGGCAATACGGCGATTGACGCGCTTTTTATGATAAAAAGAAAACAAGAAGAAGGCATTGCGGGAAATGAAAATAAATTTTTAAAAAAACATGGAATTGACTTTAGTGACAAAAAAATAATTTTAATTACAGCTCACAGAAGAGAAAGTTTTGGCGAAGGATTAAAAAATATCTTTTCGGCCATCAAAGAATTGGCCGAAAAAAGGAAAGACGTAGCCATAATTTATCCGGTCCATTTAAACCCGAATGTTTATCATTTGGCGCGTAAAACATTGGGCGGCATTTCAAATGTCTATTTGATTGAGCCGCTGGAATACGATG
>MFKM01000030.1 GCA_001779575.1 Candidatus Jorgensenbacteria bacterium RIFCSPLOWO2_12_FULL_42_11 | reverse complement strand
CCTGAAACATCGGATGATTTTTGCTCCGGAATTATCAGCTACATTTAATATTGTTCGTTCTTGAATCATATTGATTGTTAATCGCTGGGGATAGTGGCTAATTTACTGATAATTCGCCATCGCTTCTCTTTTGACAATGGCCGGCATTCTTCAATCACGACATCTTCTCCCGTTTTGTATTCGTTTTTTTCGTCGTGGGCTTTGAATCTTTTGGTTATTTTATAATATTTCCGGTATTTTTGGTGCAATTTCAATCTCGTCACGGCCACCACCCGCGTTTTTGTCATTTTATCGGAAATTATTTTTCCTTTTAATTTTCTAGCCATAAGTTTTAGGATCTGGAAAATAGAATCCAGGATTTCATTTATCCTACTTTCTACTTTCTTTATTATTTATAATCGTTAAAATTTGGGCAATCGTCTTTTTAACTTCTTTGATTTCTCTTATATTCTTAACCTTGCCGGCGGCTAAGTCAAATTTCAAAACCCTAAAACGTTCCCGATATCCAACCAATTCCTTTTGAAGCTCGGCGACGGGCTTGTTTTTAATTTCTTGAAAATTCTTTTTTTTCATAATAATATTCGCTGATTTATACAGGTCTATTCGGGGCTACTCCTTACTGATAATTCTTGACCTTAACGGCAGTTTTCGACTCCCCATCTTTAAAGCGTGCTGGGCAACGGCCGCTTCCACGCCATCCACCTCAAACATAATCCGGCCGGGCTTGACAGGAAAAACGTAATGGTCAACTTCGCCTTTTCCGCCGCCAAGGGTAACTTCCGGCGGCATTTTCGTAATCGGCTTGTCGGGAAAAACCCTGATCCAAATCCGGCCGCGATTTTTCAGGGAATGGCTGATAGTTTTGCGGATCGCTTCCAGCTGGCGGCTGGTTATCCAATATGGCGTTAAGGCCTGTATCCCAAAACTGCCAAAAGCCAATTTGGTGCCTCTGGTCTCCGTCAATCTCTTCCGCGAACGGCCTTTGTGCCATTTTCGATGTTTTACTTTTTTTGGTTCAAACATAGTTTTAAAATTTAGAATTTGGAAAATAGAATTTGGAATTTCATATTCTACTTTTTATTTTCTCGTCAAATATTTCTCCTTTATAAATCCAGGTTTTGACGCCAATAGTTCCGTAAGTCGTGAAAGCCGTGGCTTCGCCGTAATCAATATCAGCCCTAAGACTGGTCAAGGGCATGCGGCCTTTGGCTAACCATTCTTTCCGGGCGATTTCCGCTCCATCCAGCCGACCAGTCAAGCGTATTTTGGCTCCTCTGGCTATTTTGTTCTGCATAATAGCATCCAAATGCATTTTTAAAACTCTCCGGAAACGCAACCTTCTTTCCAAATCAAAAGCGACGTTTTGGGCTTCCACTTGGGCCGAAATTTCCGTTCGCTTTAATTCTTCAATATCAAGATTCAATTCCGGAATTTCCTTAATTTTTTTCCGGCGCCGAAAAACCGTTATGACAGCTTCAATCGCTTTCTTCAGTTCTTCAATGCCTTTGCCTCCCCGACCGATAATTAATCCCGGCCGAGCGGCTTTGATGAAAATTTTACAAAGATTTCCCGTCCGTTCAATTTCAATGCCGGCTATTCCGGCCTTGATAATTTTTTTTAAAATTTCTTGCCTCACCAAATAATCCTCTTCTAAAAGGTAATTTAAATTTCTCTTCAGAAACCAACGGTTTTGCCAATTCCTGATTAGACCCAGCCTGAAAGAATTTGGATTGATTTTTCGAGCCATAATTTTTTATATTGCTTTTCTTCTAAAAATCCGTCTAAAAGCGCTCAATTTCTTGGGCTTTGTTTCCTGGTTTTTTTCTTCTTTCGCCGGTTTCAAGCCCTCCGGTTTTTCTTTTCCAGCCTTTCCTTTTGTCAATTTTTCTTTTTTGATTTTTTTCGGCTTGGCAATAAATTTGAATTTTAACGGAATTTCTTTTTCTAATTCCGCTAAAACTAGAATAATATGGCAACTTTTCTTTTCAATCAAGCTGGACGAGCCCCTGGCCCTGGTTCGCGAGCGTTTCTGCCGCGGTCCTATGTCTACCCGGATTTCTTTTATGAAAAGATGTTCGGTGTTTATTTTTTGATTATTTTTAGCGTTAGCCACGGCCGACCGCAATAATTTCAAAATCGGTTTACTGGCTCGATTGGGTAAAATCAAAAGGTGAGCCTCCGCTTCATTGACCGGCAAACCCTTAATCAAATCAGCCACCAATCGGGTTTTCCGCGGGCTGATTTTCAAATATCTTAATTTTGCTGTTTGGGTTTTCATGTTTTGGCTATTTTGCATTTACTGCTTGGCCGCCGGTTTTGGTTGTTCTTGCTGGGCCATTTCTTTTTTCTGCTCCAATTCTTTTTGGATTTTACCGCCATGTTTAACGAATTTCCGGGTCAGCGAAAATTCGCCCAACCGATGACCCACCATTTCTTCCGATACCCTGACCGTTATAAAATTTTTGCCGTTGTGAACGCCAAAAGTATAACCAACCATTTCCGGCGAAATTTCGGAATCCCTGGCCCATGTTTTAATTGCCGTCGGATCGCCCGGCTTTAACTTGGCTATTTTTTCCAAAAGCTTTTGATAAACGTATGGGCCTTTTTTACTGCTTCTTGACATATTATATTAATAATTATTCTCTTCTTTCAAGAATTAATTTGCTTGACCATTTTTTTTTGTTTCTGGTTCTGCGGCCACCGGTAATCTTGCCCCATTTGGTCTTGGGTCGGCGAGTGCCTCGGGGCTGACGACCTTCACCGCCGCCGTAGGGATGGTCGCGGGGATTCATAGCCGTACCGCGAACAGTCGGCCTGATTCCCAGCCAGCGCGAACGGCCGGCTTTTCCGATTACTTCCAAATTGTGTTCCGGATAGGAAACCTGGCCAAGAGTGGCGTAACCGCTCCCTAAAACTTTTCTAACTTCTCCGGAAGCTAATTTCAGATGAGTATAGCCCTCCTCATTGGCCAGAACCTGAACGGCTAAGCCCGCGGAACGAACCAATTGGCCGCCTTTGCCCGGCGACAATTCAATATTATAAACGAAGCTGCCTACCGCAATACGTTTCAGCAAAGTGCGATTTCCTGGTTTTAATGGAGCATCGGCCGAAGTGATAATTTCGTCGCCCACCTTCATTTCGTGGGAAGCTAAAATATAACGCCGCTCGCCGTCAGCGTAAACCACCTTAGCGATTAAGCCGCTACGGTAAGGATCGTATTCCAGCGATTCAATTCGGCCGAGAATATCAAATTTATTTTGCTTAAAATCAACCAAGCGGTAAAGCTTCTTATGCCCGCCGCCTTGATGACGAACCGTTATTCTCCCCTGGGAATTTCTGCCGGCCGCCTTTTTTAATCTTTTAATTAAAACCGTAGTCATACCCAGTTAACTCAACTCCGAAAGACAAAAATCTCTCGTCTTGGAGTTGGTTGATATTGATTCGACTGATTTGTTTTGTTTTTTATTTTTCATATATCTTAGTTTAATGATTTTTGTTTCGAAGTATTCTTCTATTTGTTTTGTTGGGTTCTTTGAATATATTCGATAAAATAAGCTTTATCTTTTTATCTTACAACGCATTATCACAGAAGAATACCATCGGAGTTGAGTTACTGGGCATATTTTATTTTGGCAAAACATCAATCGTCTGTCCTTTTTTGATAGTCACAATGGCTTTCTTGGAAGATGGCCGGCGACTAACGCCGCGACCCGACCTCTTGATTTTTCCTTTTTGATTTATAACATTGACCGATTCCACGTTAACTTTGTAGATGGATTCTATTCCTTTCTTAACCTCATAAGCGTTTGCCTGACGGTCAACCAAAAAAACATATTTGCGGATTTTCCCCATTTCCATCGTCTTCTCGCTGATCATCGGTTTTTTAATCGTCATTTTCATACCCAGCACTACAACTCCGAAAGACAAAAATTCCTCATTTTGGAGTTGATTAGATTTAATGCGACTTGATTATTTTTGTTCTGATTATTCATAATATCTTGTTTAATAATTTTTGTCTCAATGTATTCTTCTGTCGTTTTATTAAAACTCCCAGACCTTACCAATAAAACAAACTTCATCTTTCTATCTGATAACGTATTGTCTTAGAAGAATACCATCGGAGTTGTAGTACTGGGTCATATTTTGTAATGTTTGACTATTGATTCAACGGCTCCTTGATCCAAAAGAACTTTTTGATATTTCAATAAATCGTAAACGTTAAGCGACTCCGGGCTTAACGCGCCGACTTTCGCCAGATTGCGGGCCGCCGAATAAATATTTTTATTTTCTTTAGCCGGAATTAATAAAAGACTTTCTTTTGACGAAATAAAATTTTTCGCCAAGTTGGCTAAATTTTTGGTTTTGCGGTCTTTCAATTCAAGAGTGTCAATGATTTTTATTTCCTGCTCGCCGAGTTTTTTTGAAATAATTCCCAAAATCGCTAATTGTTTCATTTTTTTATTAATCTTTCTGGAAAAATTTCTTTCTTTAATCGGACCGAAAGTAATGCCGCCGCCTCTCCATAAAGGCGAACGGGTGGAGCCGTGTCTTGCCCGGCCGGTGCCTTTTTGCCGCCACGGTTTCCGACCGCCGCCGCTGACTTCGCTCCGGTCTTTGGTGTTGGCCAAAACCTTCCTTCGATTGGCTACTTGAACCGTCAACGCCTGATGAACCAAATCCGGATTCCATTCAACGCCAAAAACGGCGTCTGGCAAGTCCAGCGTTCCGGTTTTTTCGTTTTTTTGATTGAATAAATCTACCTTCATAAATTATGATTTAATTCCTTCCGGGGCCTTTTTCAAAGGAAGGGAAATTAAAATTTTAGTGTTTTTATAGCCCGGGACGGCTCCTTTCAGCATTAAAATAGCGTTTTCTTTATCCAAGGCAACCACTTTAAGATTTCTGACGGTTTTTTGGCGAGCGCCGGTATGGCCAGCCATTTTTCTTCCTTTCAATACTCGTTGAGGCGCGGTTGACCCGATTGAACCGGGCGCCCGCAAACGATGTTTCTGGCCGTGGCTTTTCGGACCGCCGTGAAAACCCCAACGTTTGACCCCGCCCTGAAATCCGATGCCTCTTGTCACTCCGGTTATTTTCACCAGCTCGCCTTCGTTAAAAACAGAAATATCGGCAACCTTGACCGGGGTAACCGCGATAACTTTCCCATCTTTAAAAATCTGGCTCATTTTCAATTTTTGACCGGAAATTAATTCCATAAAATTATTTTATTATTTGTCGCAAATCAAAACTGCCCAGGTTTAGCCTTGGCAGTTTAAATTATTCTTTGGCTAAATCCTTTATTTCTTTGCCGCATTTTACATCATTTTTATTTCAACATCAACCCCCGCCGGCAAATTGAGATTAGTCAAGGAATCAATGATTTTCTGATTGGGGTTAACGATGTCAATCAGGCGTTTATGAACGCGCATTTCAAATTGTTCCCGCGCGTTCTTATGGACAAAAGTTGAACGATTAACGGTATAACGGCGGAATTCGGTAGGTAAAGGAACCGGACCGACCAATTCTCCTCCCTGACGCTCAACCACTTCAATAATCTGCCGACAAGAATTGTCAATCAGCTTGTGATCGTAAGACTTAATTTTCAACCTCAATTTTTCCTTGTCTTCTTTTTTGTCGGAAACTTTTTTTGCCATGTGTCTTAATTTTCAACTTGCCTGCCGGCAGGCAGGCAAGGCTTATTCTACTTAGAAAAAATTCTTACTTTGTTATTTTGGTTATAGCGCCGGCGCCCACCGTCTTGCCTCCTTCGCGGATAGCGAAACGCTGTTTCTCTTCCAAGGCTACCGGAGCGATAAGTTTAATGATCGGGCTAACGGTATCGCCGGGCATGACCATCTCAATTCCCGCCGGCAAGGTCGCTTCGCCGGTAATATCGCAAGTCCGGATATAAAATTGGGGCTTGTAACCGGTGAAAAACGGCGTATGCCGCCCGCCCTCCTCTTTGCTTAAAATATAAACACTGGCTTCAAATTCAGTATGCGGCGTTACGCTGCCAATTTTAGCGATGACCTGACCGCGCTCCACGTCTTCTTTTTTCAAACCGCGGAGCAAAATACCGACATTTTCACCGGCCTGCCCTTCGTCTAAAATTTTATTAAACATTTCAATGCCGGTTACCGTCACCTTGCTGGTCGGCTTCAAGCCAACTAATTCAACCTCTTCGTTCACCTTAACCACTCCCCGTTCAATTCTGCCGGTCACAACCGTCCCCCGTCCTTCAATGCTGAAAATATCTTCAATCGGCATAAGGAAAGGCTTATCTGTTTCTCTGACCGGGTCGGGAATATATTCGTCAAGCGCCTTGGCTAATTCCAAAATCGGCTTACACCATTCATCGTCAATGGATTTGGCCTCCAAGGCCTTAAGAGCCGAACCGCGAATAATCGGAATTTCATCACCCGGAAATTCATATTTCTTCAAAAGTTCCCGAACCTCCGATTCCACCAAATCAATCAATTCTTTGTCGTCTACTTGGTCAACTTTGTTCAAAAAAACCACCATCGTCGGAACGCCGACCTGACGGGCCAAAAGAATATGTTCTCGGGTTTGAGGCATCGGGCCGTCAGCCGCTGAAACCGCTAAAATCGCTCCGTCCATCTGGGCGGAACCGGTAATCATGTTTTTAATATAGTCAGCGTGTCCCGGACAATCAATGTGAGCGTAATGTCTTTTTTCGGTTTCGTATTCCGAATGGTGAATGGCAATGGTAATGCCCCGGGCTTTTTCTTCGGGCGCGTTGTCAATCTGGTCAATTGTTTCCGCTTTTTGAATAAGACCTTTTAATTGCAAAACGTGCATGATAGCCGCCGTTAAAGTCGTTTTGCCGTGGTCAATGTGGCCAATGGTTCCGACATTAACGTGGGGTTTCGTTCTAATAAATTTTGTTTTTTCCGCCATATTATTTTTTTAGTTTCTGTTTTTAATTTTCTGTTTTTAATAATAACCGACCAGGTTAGTTTATAGTGAAATTTTTTTTATGTCAACCCTTCTACTTCTTCCCCTCGGCAATCTGCTGGGTAATATTATTGGGCACTTCTTCGTAACTATTGAATTCCATCGTGAAACTGCCGCGGCCCTGGGTCATTGACCTTATATTAGTGGCGTAGCCAAACATTTCCGCCAAGGGAACTTTGACATCAATGACATTAATCCCAATTCTTTCCGTCAAGGCCTCAATTTTGCCCCGGCGGGCGTTAAGGTCGCCGTTTACTTCACCCAAAAAATCCGGCGGGGTAATTACCTGAACTTTCATCATCGGCTCTAATAAAATTGTTTTGGCTCTTTTAGCGGCCTCCTGAAAAGCGATAGAACCGGCGATTTTAAAAGCCGCTTCCGAAGAATCAACCTCGTGAAAAGAGCCGTCATAAAGAGAAACCTGAGTGTCAACGAAAGGATAACCGGCCAAAACTCCTTTGTCCATCGCTTCCTTAACTCCTTTTTCCACGGCCGGAATAAATTCCGAAGGAATAGTGCCTCCTCTGATAGCGTTAACAAATTCAAAACCCTTGCCTCGCTCCAAAGGTTCTACTTTTAACCAAACATGACCGTACTGGCCCCGGCCGCCGGATTGGCGAATGTATCGGCCCTCGGCTTCAGCTGTTCCCACTACCGTTTCTTTGTAAGCCACCTGGGGCCGACCGACATTGCCTTCAACGCCGAATTCCCGTTTCATCCGGTCAACGATAATTTCCAAATGAAGCTCGCCCATTCCCCAGATAATGGTCTCGCCGGTATCAGGGTCGCCCACTACTTTGAAAGTCGGGTCTTCCTCCTGGAGCCGATGCAAAGCCAAAGACATTTTCTCCTGGTCCGCTTTGGTTTTCGGCTCAATCCGGATAGAAATTACCGGCTCCGGGAAAACAATCTTTTCTAAAATAACCGGCTGGCTTGGATCGCAAAGCGTGTCTCCGGTAGTCGTATTTTTTAAACCCACGAAAGCGCCAAGATCGCCGGCGCAAATTTCCTCTAATTCTTCCCGATGATTGGCGTGCATCCTTAAAATCCGGCCGATTCTTTCCTGGGAATTTTTATTGGCGTTAAGGAGATAGCTCCCTTTTTTCAAAATTCCGGAATAAACCCGAAAATAAGTCAAAGAACCGACAAAAGGATCGGCCGCGATTTTAAAAGCCAGGGCCGCGAAAGGCTGATCGTCTTTTGGCGCTCTTATTTCTTCTTTCTGATTTTCCGGATTGAATCCTTTCACATCCGGCAAATCAAGCGGCGAAGGCAAATAATCAACAACCGCGTCCAAAAGAAGCTGAACGCCTTTATTTTTCAGGGCGCTTCCGCAAAGCACCGGAATCAATTCTCCTTTCAAGCAAGCTTGTCTTAAGGCCTTTTTTAAATCCTCAAAACCGATTTCTTGTCCTTCTAAATAACGATGTAATAAATTATCGTCGGTTTCGGCGATTAATTCCACCAGTTTTCTTCTTTTTTCCTCGGCTAATTTTTTAAAATCAGCCGGGATTTCTTTAGGAATTATTTGCTCGCCATGTTCGCCTTCAAAATAAAAAGCCTGCTGTTTCAATAAATCAATAATTCCTTCAAATTTTTCTTCCAAACCAATGGGCCACTGGAGCACTGCCGGTTTCGGATGCAAACGATCCCTGATAGATTGCAACACTTTTTCAAAATCCGCCCCCATTCGGTCAAGTTTATTGACAAAACAAATCCGCGGGACTTTGTATTTGTCCGCCTGACGCCAAACCGTTTCCGACTGCGGCTCCACGCCGGCCACTCCGTCAAAAACCACCACCCCGCCGTCAAGCACCCTAAGCGAGCGCTGAACTTCAACGGTAAAATCAATGTGGCCGGGAGTGTCAATAATGTTAACTCTGTATTCGTTTTCGCGTTTATTAGAGTTGTTGTTCGCGCTAACTTGCGCGCCCAAATAAGTTGGCGTCCAATAACAAGTGGTGGCCGCCGCCGTTATCGTAATTCCTCTTTCCCGTTCCTGCTCCATCCAGTCCATAACGGTATCGCCAGTGTGAACCTCGCCGATTTTGTGGGAAATTCCGGTGTAAAAAAGAATCCGTTCGGAAACGGTCGTCTTGCCGGCATCAATGTGAGCAATGATGCCGATATCGCGATATTTTTCTAAAGGGTATTGTCTTGGCATAGGATTTAGGGCATAGGGTTTAGTGTTTAGGGTACGACTTTTATGACCATACCCTATACGCTGTCCCCTATACCTTCATAACTATCTCGCAAAGTGCGCGAAAGCTCGGTTGGCTTCCGCTATTCGATGCATATCTTGTTTCTTTTTGATGGCCGCGCCTTCGTTTTTGGAAGCGGCGATAATTTCTTCCGCCAAATTTTCCGCCATGGTTTTTCCTTTCCGCGACCGGGCCGCTTTAATAAGCCAATGACCGGCCAGAAAAAATTTTCTTTCCGGCCTCACTTCCATTGGCACCTGGTAATTGGCCCCCCCGACCCTCCTTGAAACTACCGCTAAAAGCGGGCTGGCGTTTTCCAGGGCTTTTTCAAAAATTTTCATTGGCTCCTGCTGGGTTGTTTTTTGAACGCGTTCCAAGGCCTGATAAAATATTTTTTCAGCCAAAGCTTTCTTACCTTCAATCATTAAATAATTGATAAACCGGCCGACGGTCAGACTTTCGTATTTAATGTCGGGCTGGCGTAATTTTCTATTTTTATAAATTTGTTTTTTGCGCATAACTTAGAATTTAATTTATTCTATTTTCTTTATTGTTTGGGTTTTTTCGCCCCATATTTTGACCGTTGCTGTTTTCTGCCTTCCACGCCGGTAGTGTCCAAAATGCCTCGGACAATATGATATCTCACGCCCGGCAAATCCTTAACCCGTCCGCCGCGAACCAAAACCACCGAGTGTTCCTGAAGCTGGTGTCCTTCGCCGGGAATATAGGCCGTCACTTCCATGCCGTTGCTCAATCGCACCCGAGCCACTTTTCTTAAAGCGGAATTCGGTTTTTTGGGGGTGGTGGTGAAAACCTTCAGGCAAACTCCCCGCTTAAAAGGCGAGATTGATAAAGTCGGACGATTTTTCAGGTTATTAAAATAACGCCCCAGGGCCGGGGTTTTCTTTTTCCTGACAGATTTCGCTCTCCCTTTTTTGATTAATTGATTGACGGTGGGCATTGATCTTTGAAAACGATATTCAATAAAACTACCAAAAACATAGAGCCATTGTCAACCCCCGCGCCTTTAACGCTTGCCAAGCCAGAGCGATATTCTTTTAAACCAAAAGAAAGGGTTTCTGAAAATAATCAATATTATTCCCAACGGGTCATTCAATAAGATTTCCCAAACCATCTTGTATTTCTGAAATCTTAATAATTTTCTTGTTTCTAAAAATAATTCCGCGAATTTTTCTTTATCTATTCTTTCATCCAATAAGAGAGGGTTATGGCAAGAATAAAGAGATAGCTGGGCAAAATCCATTTCCTCGTTGACTTTTTTTCGGTCTTTGGCGGTCTCCCAAAATTCTCCTCCGGGATAAGGAGTGGCGACAAACAAGAAAAGATAAGCGCCTTTTTTGACCGCTTTTTTAATAAACTCGTAAGTTTCTTTCATATCCTCAAGGGTTTCTCCGGGCACCCCCATCATCAAACTGCCGAAAACCTTTATTTTATGGCGTGAAGAAATTTCAATGGCCCTCAAATTAATTTCCGGGCTAACCGTCGGCCCTTTTAGCCACTGGAGAACTTTTTTAGAACCGCTTTCAAAGCCAAATTGAAGAATCTTGATATTGAGCTTGCGGCAAATTTCGCCCATTTCATCGTCAACGGTGTTGGCCCTCGCCTGGGCCGTGGTGGTCAGGCCGTCCAATAAATTCTCTTTCTCGCAAAGCCTGGCGATTTCCTTTAGACGATTTCTATCCAGAGTAAAAAGGTCGTCGCAAAATAACAAATGCTGAATTTTAAAATTTTCCTTAAGATATTTAATATGCGACACGATGTATTGAGGCGAATGAAACCTGGTTAAACCGCTTCCCCAAAAATCGGAAGTGGCGCAAAAACGGCAACGAAAGGGACAGCCGCGAGAAGTTAGGATCCAGCCCCGTCTGGCCAGTTTTCCGACTCCAATAATCGGTTTGGGCTCAAAGTATCTTTTGTCCGCGTATTTATAATCCAGCGGGGGGATTTCATCCAGGTTTTTTATAAATTCCCTTCTGGCGGTTATTTCTATTTTTCCATTTTCATCCCAAAAAGCGATTCCCTTGATTTTTCTTAAATCCGCCCGATTAAATTCCTTCTTTTCTTGATATAACGAAATGAGCTCCTTGAATGTTTCTTCGCCTTCTCCGATAACGCCAATATCAAAACAAGTTCTTAAAGAATTCGGCAACAAAGAAACATGGACCCCGCCTATGATGACGGGAATCTGAAAAATTTTCTTTATAGCCTTGGCGCGTTCGCTCGCTTCTTCGTAGTGAATAGTCATAGCGCTAATTCCCGCTAAATCCGGGTTATATTCCCTAACCCCGGCCATGACATCTTCAAAGTTTTTATCTATAATTTTGGTGTTTCGGAATCCAATTTTTTTCTCTAAATAAGTGGCCAGATAAAGAAGGCCAAAGGGCGGTTGGCGGTCGCCTTCATTCTGTAAGGTAATTAAAGCTAATTTAATCTCATTTTCTCCAGCCGTTTTCATTCTTCCAAAACCCGCCTAAAGCCCAATCGAGCCGCCTATAATAATCCTTGAAAACTGATAAACTAAGGGAACCAGTAAAGACGGAAAAATAATAAAAATCCAAACCAGCATCAAAATCCAGGAATTCTCGGACAAAAAAACTTTAAGCCCGCGCAATTCCCCCGGCAAAAGAGAAAAAACCAGATGATGACCGTCAAAAGGAGGAAAAGGAGCCAGGTTAAAAAGAGCCAGTAAAATGTTTAAAAAAACAATTACAGACAAAAGCGATAAAAGGTCAAAAGACAACAACCCGAAAAAACTCAATAATCTTATCAACAACCCGAAAATAATCGCCAAAACAATGTTTGACAATGGTCCGGCCAATCCCGTCAGGATCGTTCCTTTTTTAACATCCCGAAAATTATTGGGGTTGAAAGGAACCGGTTTGGCGTAGCAAATGATAAAAGGGCTTTGGGAAAAAACCAGAAGCAAAGGCAGAATAACCGTGCCAAACGGGTCAATGTGCTTTAAGGGATTAAAGCTTAACCGACCGGCCAATTTGGCCGTCGGGTCCCCTAACTTATAAGCGGCCATTCCATGCGAAACTTCATGGATCACGATTGACGAGTACAAGACAATCAGCTGAAAAATTTTGATGGAAATATCGGGCATTGATTTTATTATAACAACCTTTTAATATAAAGAGTATTATGAAATGTTATTTTTGCGAAAAAATATCAATAATGGGAAGGAGCCGGAAAAAACTGCGCGGGAAATACAATCCCACCGAAAAGACGAAAAAATATCCTAATTTGCAATGGACTCGTCTGCTTGCCGGCAAAAGAGTAAAAGCTTGCGTCCGCTGTATCAAAACCCTGACCAAATCCAAGGCCTAAAACAAACAGGGCTTCGGGCTGTAGTATACCGGCAGTACGCATGCATGGGGTGCATGTAGACCGGGTTCAATTCCCGGCAGCCCGACCAAATACGACCTTCGCCATTAAAAATCTTAATTTTGATTGGGATTTTTTTATTTTATTGATACAATAAATGCGATGGAGTCATTAAAACCGTCAAAAAAAATTGTCATTGTCGGCGGCGGATTCGGGGGAATACGCGCGGCTTTGGATTTAGCGAAAAGAAAATTGCCGAACGCGAAAATAGTTTTAATCAGCGACAAGCCGTATTTTGAATATTCCGCCGCGCTCTATCGGGCGGCAACCGGCCGTTCGTTGCTTGAGGCACGCATTCCGCTAAAAGAGATATTTAACGACACCGGCGTGGAAATTATTGAAGACGCCGTCGCGCGAATAAATCTGAAAGAAAAAATATTGGTTGGCGGTTCCGACTCGCGTTATTCATTTGATTTCCTTGTCCTTTCTCTGGGAAACGAAACGGCGTATTTTAACATCCCCGGCCTCCAAGAATTATCGTTCGGGTTTAAATCCGTCAACGAAGCCTTGCGACTCAAAAAACATCTGCATGAATTATTCGCTTCCTGCGAAAAAATAAATGCCGCGGAAAAAATATGCGCGGCGCGTATTATTATAATTGGCGCCGGCGCGAGCGGCGCGGAGCTGGCCGGAGAACTGGCGGTCTATCGCCAAAAATTGGCGAAAAACCACCGCCTTGACCCGTCGCTGATCGCTATCAATCTCATTGAGGCCGCGCCAAGGATCCTGCCTCTTCTGCCGGAAGACGTGTCAAAACGAGTGGAACAACGACTGCGCGATTTAGGAGTGGATATCTTTCTCAACAAAGCAGTGACCAAAGAAGACGTTGAAGGAATTTATCTCAAGGACATGGAAATAAAAACGAAAACCGTCGTTTGGGCTGCCGGCTTGAAACCAAACTATTTATATGGCGAAACTGCCGGATTGGAAATTGATAAAAAAGGCCGTGTCTTGGTCAATGAATATCTTCAGCCCAAAGATTACGAAAACGTGTTTGTCATCGGAGATGCCGCCGCCACTCTTTACGCGGGAATGGCGCAGACCGCGATTCGCGACGGTAAATTTGCGGCCAAAACAATGATAAGAAAACTGGCCGGCAAGCCATTGTCGCCTTACCAGCCCCGCGCGCCGTTTTACGCGATACCGGCGGGGCCCGGCTGGGCGGCGGTAATAATCGGCCGGTTGCGTTTCTACGGGAAAATCGGGTGGTGGCTTCGCCAACTAGCCGACTTTCGATTTTTTCTGACCATTCTTTCGCCGCGTAAAGCAATTCTGGTTTTTCAAAGCGGCAAAACACTCTGTGAATCATGCGCGGTTTGCCTGCCCCAAAAAGACCAGCCATAAAAACCGGCTGTGGTATAATGCGAATATGATTGCTATCAACACAATAGTTCCCGATTTTGAACTGGACGCGTACCAGAACAATGAAATTAAAAAAATAAAACTTTCCGATTATCGCGGGAAATGGATCGCGCTCATTTTTTATCCCGCCGATTTTACTTTCGTTTGCCCGACGGAGCTGGAAGACGCGGCGGCGCGTTACGCGGAATTTCAAAAATTAGACGCGGAGATAATGAGTATAAGCACCGATACGGTGTTCGCGCACAAAGCGTGGCATGACAATTCCCCCGCAATTGCCAAAGTGCGATACCCCATGCTGGCCGATCCGACCGGCAATATCGCGCGCCTGTTTGGCGTTTATATTGAAACGGAAGGCCTGGCGTTGCGCGGCACGTTTATTATTGACCCCGACGGCGTTCTCAAAACCGTTGAAATTCACGACAATAGCATCGGTCGGAGCATTGAGGAAACAAAGCGCAAACTTGAAGCGGCCCAATTTGTCCGCAACCACAAAGGCAATGTCTGCCCCGCCAACTGGACGCCCGGAAAAGACCCGCTTAAACCCGGAGTAGATTTAATAGGGAAAATTTAAATGGAAAACCCAAACCAGACAAAAGTATCTCCCAAACACGTCTTTCTTCATCTGTTCGCCATTATCATGCTTTATTCAAGCGCGGCCAATTTCCTCACCCTTATTTTTCAATACATAAACATTTTGGCGCCGGACAAACTTCCCCAATTCGGCTATTATCAAACTTCTCATTACCAAGATTTAATAAGATTTTCAATTTCTTTCATCATTATCGTTTTCCCCGCTTTAATCTGGATTTCCTGGTTTTTGGACAAAAATTATAAAAGAGAGCCGGAGACAAGAAATATGAAAATAAGAAAATGGCTTATTTATTTCACTCTCTTTATAGCGGGTCTTATTATAATCGGCGACTTGATAGGCATCATCCGGAGTTTTCTGGGAGGCGAAATCACCATCCGCTTTATTTTAAAATCTCTGGCCGCGCTTTTTCTGGCTGGTTTGATTTTTGGTTATTATCTTTGGGATTCAAGAAGAGAATTTCCTTCCGCCAGCAAGAAACTCCGGTGTTTTGTTTGGATTATTTCCGGCTTGGTGGCGATTACCGTCATAACCGGATTTTTTATTATCGGCTCTCCCGCCCGGGAAAGAGTCAGGCGGTTTGACCAGCAAAGAATAAATAATTTGCAAAATATCCAATCGGAAATCGTCAATTATTGGTTCAACAAAAGAGTTCTGCCCGAAAATCTTTCGGCTTTGGAAAACAGCATCAGCGGCTACAAAACGCCAACCGACCCCCTCACCGGCAAACCATACGCCTATACCGTCAAGGGCTTTGAATCGTTTGAGCTCTGCGCCGTGTTTGGCCTGGATAGCGGCGATTCCGAAAACCAAGCGCCAACCGCGCCCAAGCCAATAGACGGCGGCTATAATCAAAACTGGCAATACAATGCCGGGGAAACGTGCTTTGAAAGAACGATTGACAAAGAATTGTATCCTTTACAAAATCGGGTTAAGTGAAAACCGGCTTATTTCAATAATTAACCAGGGTGTAGCTTAAAACCAAGGCAAAGCACTCGGTTTGGGACCGAGAAGATGAAGGTTCAAATCCTTCCATCCTGACTTCGCTCTTTAAAATAACCAGACAAAATTGCAAAAACCTTCGTTTTTACGAAGGTTTTTATTTGTTTCTGCTTTTACTATTGTAATTCCACGATCGTGGAATTACAATAGTAAATAAGAAATATGTTTTTTGATTCGCACGCTCACCTTAATTTCAAGGCTTTCGATAACGACTATCTGAAAATTATCAAAAATTGCCTTGATAAAAATCTTTGGCTGGTTAATGTCGGCTCCCGATACGCTGACAGCGAGCAAGCGGTTGCCATAGCCGAAAATTACGAAAAAGGAGTTTGGGCGGCTGTCGGACTTCACCCGACTAGCGCCGAAGATGAAAATTTTGTTTATCAAAAATATCTAACCTTGGCTAAAAATTCCGATAAAGTGGCGGCTATCGGTGAAACCGGTCTGGACTACTATCGCGTCAAAAATCCCGAATCAAGAATCAGGCAGAAAAAATTATTTCTGGAACATTTAAGATTGGCCCGGGAAATAAATAAACCGCTTATCATTCATTGCCGCGAAGCCCACGATGACCTTATAGAAATCCTAAATTCTAAATTCCATGTTCTAAATTCTAAATTAAACGGGGTGATCCATTGTTTTTCGGGAAACCGGCAACAGGCGAAACAATATCTGGAATTGGGTTTCTTTATCGGCTTTACCGGAATTATCACCTATTCTTCCGAATACGACGAAATTATCAAAAATTTGCCGTTGGAAAAAATTTTGATTGAAACGGATTGTCCTTATTTGGCGCCGGTTCCCCGCCGCGGCCAGAGAAACGAACCGGCCTATATTACTTACACAGCCCAGAAAATCGCCAGTCTCCGCGGTCTTTCTTTGGAAAAAACAGCGAAACAAACCGCCGACAACGCCTTGAATTTATTTCAAATTTTGTTATAATGTAAATGCCTCGCTAAGGTTGAATCCTGCACAATTTCATTTTTAAGGGGGGACGAATTACTTTAGCTTTCGGGTTAAAGCTGAGTCCACCCACCTGATTTTTATCAGGATTCAATCCGAAGCGGGGTTTCGCAATTAAAAATAGAAAGAGCCCGAATCAAGCAGGGCTCTTTTATTTGTCTTCTTTTTTTAACCTTTCAATCTTAGCGTAGCAAACAGCACTATTCCGTTTTCTATTTCTCTGATTGCCAAACCGCAACCGATTGACGAATGCCGCCTCAAAGAGGCATGATGCGGGGAATTAATAAAATCCACGGCTATTTTTTTAATAGTCAGCTCGATGGAATCATTATTGTAATGAGCAAAAGCGCTATTTATTAATTCCACCCTGACTATCCCCAGGTATTCTTTCGGGGCGTGATAACAAGTTCCATGCCGCATCATCGCTTCGCTGTGCCTAGCCGCTCCCGAAGCCACTTCCAAATCATAATTGAATTCTCTGCCAAGTTGCTCCTCTAATTCTTTTACCAAAATCCCGATTTTACCGCTTAACCATTCATAGTAATCCATCACCCACCTCCTTTCAAAATAGGTTGAAGTTTTTGATAATTTTATTTTATTATTTTAAAAGTGCGATTACGATTTTTATCACCATTACCACAGCAAAATCTTTTTATCAATACCAGCTATCTTTTTTTAAGGCACCAATCTTTTAACATCGCGCGGGAACAATATCGCTTCTTTAATGCTGCCGAGCTCTAGAATTTGCTGTATTAAGCGTTCTGACCCTATGCCCCAACCGCCATGCGGGGGCATTGCGTATTTAAATATATCCAAATAGAACTCCATCCCATTGGGTTTGATTTTTTTCTTTTCCATATTTTCAATTAGTTGTTTGTACGCGTGTATTCTTTGACTGCCGGTAGCTATCTCCAGCCCCTTAAACAATAAATCAAAACCGCAGGTTTCTTCCGGATTCTCTTCGCACGGCATCGTGTAAAATGGTTTCTCGGACCAAGGATAATGGGTGATAAAAATAAAATCTGAATTGAAATTCTCTTTCGCGTATTTCCCGGCCAATCTTTCCCCTTCGGGGTCAATATCGATAGCTTCGGGAATGCTGTAATTGTATTTTTCTTTAATTATCTTTTTTATTTCAGCCAACTTAACGCGCGGAATTTGATCCGGCACTTCCGATATTTTGATATTATGCGTATCCAAATACTGTTTTCCTTCTTTTTCTATGATTGAAAACACTTTCTTTATTACGCGATTGAGTATGTCAACAACATCATAAAAATCTTTAATAAAACCCGCTTCCGCGTCCAAACTTATATATTCGTTAACATGCCTTGTGGTGAAGTGCGGTTCAGCCCTGAAAGCCGGCCCTATTTCAAAGACTCTTTCAAACACGCCAACCATGATTTGTTTATAAAATTGCGGACTTTGAGCCAAAGCGGCTTCTTTGTCAAAATATTTTACTTTAAAAAAGTTTGCTCCGCCCTCGGTGGCGGCCCCCAATATCTTGGGAGTTTTTATTTCGGTAAACTTTTCTTCCCTCATCGTGATTTCGTAGCCTTTTAAGAGAATGTCGTAAAGCTTGAATATCGCCTGGACTTTCGGATGCCTCAAAGAAAGCGTTCGGTAATCAAGAAGAGTGGACAGGTTCAGATTTAAATCGTTTTTCGCTAAATCAAAAGGCAAATCTTCCGTGATATTTGAAACAATTTCTAATTTTTCACCCTGTATTTCAAAACCGTATTTTGACCTAATTTCTTTCTTGGCCGTTCCTTCTATGGCCACCGCATCGCCGGTTTTCGCTTCTGTGTTTTTATCGAAAACAACCTGTATCGCGCCGGTGTAGTCTTGGATTATCAAAAATACGATATTCCCGAGATTCCTCATATTCAAAACTCTGCCTTTTATTAAGACTTTTTTACCGTCATTTTCTTGAATTTGGTCAATTAATATTCTTTCCATAAATTTTCTAATTACCAATGGCTAGTGGCTATAAATCGCGAAACTAAGTTGCGAATAACCAATGAAAAGATTTTTCTTCAACCCGCTCACGTCCCTCCGCTCGCGAGCGGAGGGACTGCGCTTCCGTTTGGGTTTCAGAAAAATCTTTTCATTGGTTATTCGCGAAAGAGCTATTTCGTAATTCAAAGCATTATATCACTTTTTCTTGAAAACCTGAATTTCAGACGATTTTTTTGGAAAAACCATCTTTATCGTTCCGTCTCGGTCGGTGCGGTAAATCGCGGCGCCGACCGCGGCTAGTCGGTTTAAAACTTCTTCGGTGGGATGGCCGTAGCTGTTTTTTCCGACTTCAATGACGGAAATTTTCGGCAAAATGGCGGCTAAAAATTCCCTGCCCGAAGAATATTTTGAACCGTGATGAGCCACTTTCAAAACATCTACTTTAAAATCTAATTTATTGATTAAATAATCTTCAATCTTCTTCCCGACATCGCCGGTAAACAAAACTTTGGCGCTTTGGCTTTGCAAAAGCGCCACCAAAACCGTGTCGTTCAATTCTTTGCTGTTGATGAAATTTTCATTCGGCGAAAGAATATCAAGCTTGCTTTCAAGATAATTAATCTTATCGCCGGCCGCCAAAGCAACAGCCGGTATTTTGTTTTCTTTAACGGTTTGCGCCAATTCTTTCCACGATTGAGCCGCGCCGGCGCGGCCGTTATGAATGAAAGCGCCGACTTGATAATGCTTCAAAACGTCAATAAAACCGTTAAAATGGTCGGCTTGCGGATGCGAAACTATCACTAAATCAATGTAGCGTTCCGTTGGCCGCAAAATTGAATCTAGCTCACCGATGACTTTATTATCCGGTCCGGCATCAATCAAAATCTTCACTCCGCCCGGCAAAATAACCAACTCACTGTCGCCCTGGCCAACGGATAAAAAATAAATATTCAAATTATCCGATGGCTTGGTCAAAGCAATCGTCCGCCAAACAAAAATATCCAAACTCAAAAACAGAGCAACAACGAGAGCGATATTCCTATTTTTCATCAGAAATTAATTTATGAATCCTCAAAGTATCGGGGTGAAATTCCAATTCTTCGTCGTTGAAAACGAGCCGCGGCTCAAAGCCCGAACTTTCTTTCAAATTTTTTTTGATTCTTCTGACCTGGATCCGTTTCAACAATCGCTCCGTCAAATCGCCGAAACGGCCGCTTAAAATCTTTTCCCAGAAAATTCCGCCAAAGCCCGGCTGATAAAATTGATGACGCAAGTCATCGGAATAGATCCGTTTTCCCATCCAATCGTTGGCTTTAAAAAATTCCTGAATTTTATCTTTTGGGCCGTAAATGGGAACCAGGTTTTCATAAAGTTCCCGCCAATAAATATTGTAAGGCGGCCGTAAACGATAAGCGACCGGCGTAATAAAATGGTTGAAACAGATTTTATCACTGGCCGCCTTCCGGCGCGAAAACTTGCGGCGGCGCCGACCCAGCAAATCAAACATCAGAACGCAAAAAAATCGAGCCGTAAAAATCCGGCCGGCTTTTATTCCGACTATAACGTCAAAATCAGAATCCCGACGCGCGTTCCCTAAAGCCAACGAGCCGGCTCCTAAAACAAATTCTGTAAAAGGCAACTGCCTGAAAAAACGGGCTAATTTCAAAAACTTCAGCCATTTTTTATCAAAAAGAACGTCCTGCCGGCGCCTGGTTAAAGAAAATTGCCCCGGTGGCCGGCCGAGTTTTTGGTAAAATCGCGCCCTATTCTCCGTTTTCATTTTCAATTTCCGGACTTTCCAAATTCAACGGCTTTGTCCCCGCGGCTTTGCCGGTGATTTTCAAAACATCCTTGTCAATTTTCCCTAATTCTTTTTGAGCCCTATTGTACATACTAACGGTGGTTCCCAAATGAACGCCTATTTTTTTGAAATATTCATCATAAGTGATTAAATGCCTGCGTAATTCCTCCACCCGCTTCCCGATTTCCTTGGCCGATTCTTCGATTTGAAGCGCTTTTAATCCCTGCAAAACGGTTTGCAGGTAAGCCAAAAAGGAAGTCGGCGAAACAATAATCACTTTTTTATCAACAAAAGCGTATTCTATTAAATCGCGGGCGACTACCGATCCCACTTTATTTATCAATAAATCGTAATAAACCGCCTCCGAAGGAATGAACATAAAAGCGAATTCCAGGGTGCCTTCTTCCGGTTTGATATATTTGGCGGTTTCGTCAATTCTGTTTTTCAAATCTTCCCGAAAAACGGCCTCCAGGCGCCGGCGTTCGCTTTCTTCTTTGGTCCCCAAAAGCCGATTATAATTCTCCAAACTGAATTTTGAATCAATGGGGATAATCCGGTCTCTGGTAAAAATCACGGCGTCAACAACAGAGCCGTCTTTAAATTCGTATTGCATCTGAAATTGACCCGGAGAAAAAACATTTTCCAGCAAATTTTTTAAAAAATATTCGCCCAGCATGCCCCGCTGTTTCGGATTTTTTAGGATATCCTGAAGATTGTCCAACTGTTTGGCGATATCAACCACCTGCTTTTGTCCCTCGCCAACCTTGGTTAGTTCTCGGGTAATTTCTTTGATAATTTTAGTGCTTTCCCCGAATTGACGCTGGATAAAACGCGTTGATTCGCCGAGTTTATTATCCAATGTCCGGCTGATTTCGTTAATTTGGTTCTGAAGCAAAATCAAAGACTGATCCCCGCTTTTTTTTTGCAAGTAATTTCTTAACAAAATAAAAATCGCCGCCAGTCCTCCGGACAAAACCAGTAAAATAACAATTAAAAAAATAATTTCCATCTATATTTCCTTGTCCAATTCTTCGGCAATTTTTCTGGCTTTTTCGGAAAGTTTTTTTGGCGATTTCAAATCAAGTTCCAAATAGAGATTGCCCCGGCCCGTTCCGTGCAAACGCGGCATTCCCTTGCCGTGAATTTTCAATTTTTCTCTGAAGCTGAACCCTGCCGGCAATTCAATGTCCAAGAATTCTCCGCTTAAATCGTTAATTCTGATTTTTTTGCCCAATAAAGCCTCGGTTAATTTTAATTCCTGGTTAAAAAACAGGTCGTCTCCCTCCCGACGAAAAAGCGGATGCGGTTTTTCTTTGATTCGGATATAAAGGTCGCCGGCCTCGCTGCCTTGCTCGCCCGCCTCGCCCATTCCTTTTACTTTTATGATTTGGCCGTCGGCCACTCCCGGCGCGATATCAATATCCACCTCTCTCAAGCCCGGCCGCTGACCCGAGCCCTTGCATTCGGAACAAACTTTATTGGGAACTTCGCCAAAACCGCGACATTGGGGACAAGCCCTGTTCTGGGAAAAATTGCCGAAAAAAGTCTGACGATTTTCTTTAATTTCTCCGCGGCCGGCGCAAGTTGAACAAACGCTTTTCCCGTCTTTTTTGTCATAACCCAACCCCTGGCATTTATCGCAAGCAACCAAAGTTCTATATTGTAAATGCTTCCGAACTCCTCTAAAAGATTCTTCCAAGCTTATTTCTTGCGCTGTTTCTATATCCGAACCATGACGATAAGTTCGCCGACGTTGCCGAATACCCATGTCTTCAAAAAAACTTTCAAAAAAATCCCCCAAATCGCCAAAGTCGCCCGCTCCTTCCTCAAAACCGAACCCGCCGGCTGACGCGTCAAAGCCCTGGCCGAACCCGAAAGGCCCTCCGCCTCCGCTGCCGCCAACCGGCGCTCCCTCAAAAACCTGGCCGAAACGATCGTATTGCGCTCTTTTTTCTTTGTCGGAAAGAACCTGGTAAGCCTCGTTGATTTCCTTGAATTTTTCGTTTAATTCCTTGAATTTTTTTTCGTCCTTGCCGGCTTTATGGGGATGGCATTGATGGGCTAATTTATAAAAAATCTTTTTGATTTCTTCGGCCGAAGCGCCGCGATCAACCCCTAAAATTTTGTAATAATCTTTCTTCATATTGTTAATACTTCTTTGCCTCTTGATTCCATTTTAACACTGGCAAAATTAAGCGCTAACAAAAACAAATAAATCAAAAACAAGAGAATGGACAACAACCAATTTATAGGAACAAATAAAGCCCTGATAGTTAAAAACAAAACAACGAACACCCCCGTAATTATCCATTTTTTGGCTCTTTCATCAAGCTGGTTGAATTTTATCGCCAAAGAATCGTAAATAACCTTATCAGCTGAATCCCGGGCGTTAATTTCAACGCCCAAAAATTTATTCAAGTCGGTTAATCCCTTTTCGGCAGCCGATTCCGCCATTGTTTCTTTGACCGAAGCCGACAAGCTTTCAAAACTGGGAACTTTCGCGATTAATTGCTTTTTAAGAAAGCCGGCTAAAGCTGTCTGAAATGGTTTTTGGAAACTAAAATCCGGAATAAAAACACCAACCAGTTTTTCGTTCGGTTTTAACAAAAACTGGAAATTTTTAAAAGAAACCGGAAAGTCGCTTTGGCTAGAAAACAGAAAATAGCTAAAAAGAGAAAGCAAGATCGCTGTCCCCAAGGCAATCTTGGGCAAAAATATTTTCGTCAAACGGAGAAATCTGATTTTCAAAGAATTGGCCGATTCCAAACGCAGCTGGCTTATCCCCCATATAAAAATCAAGAAAGCGAGAATCCCGAAAACGACTAAAATTGTTGAAAAATAATCGTAAAAAACCGCCAGAGCGGCAACCACGGACAAACCGGCCGCTAAACCCGACCACTGTAATCCATTGACAAAAAGAGCGGCTAAAAAAGAAAAAACCGCGAACAAACCAAAACCAATCAAAAACCAAAACAATCCGCCGGCTGATAAATCGGCCTTGCCTATGAATTGCCGGAAACAAAAACTCATCAAAAAAACGGACCCGATCTCAAAGGACAGCAGAGGAATAACTTTAACAAGCGGCTGATAAAGATTGTCTTCTTTTTCCTTAGAAAGTAAATCAGCCATAATTCGCTTTACTTTAAATTAAATTTAATTCTGCTTGCCTTGCGTTCCTTTGCCGATATCTTGAACAGCTTGGGAAAGTTCGCTAATCGCCGATTTTATTTCTTCGGCGCTGTCGCCCTCCTTAACCGATTTTAACTTTTCTATTTTCCCTGTCAGGGAATCTTTCAAATCCTGGGCGATTTTATCGCTATTTTCTTTAAGAGTTTTCTCCGCCAGATAAACCGAGGATTCGGCTTGATTTTTCATTTCTACCAATTCTTTCTTTTTTTTGTCTTCTTCGGCGTGAAGAGCGGCTTCCTGTTTTAATCGTTCCACTTCTTCTTTACTCAAGGAAGTGGTCGCTTCAATTTTAATGGTCTGGCTTTTGCCGGTGGCTTTGTCTTTGGCCGAGACGCTTAAAATGCCGTTAGCGTCAATGTCAAAAGTAACTTCAACCTGGGGAACGCCCCGAGCCGCCGGCGCGATTCCGTCAAGCAGAAAACGGCCCAAAAGTTTGTTGTCGACGGCCATTTCCCGTTCTCCTTGAAGCACCACGATTTCCACCGTCGTCTGATTATCCGCCGCCGTTGAAAAAGTCTGGGTTTTAGCAGTCGGAATAGTCGTATTTTTAGGAATCATCGGCGTGGCAATACCGCCCAAAGTTTCCAAACTCAAACTCAAAGGGCTGACATCCAAAAGCAAAACATCTCTCACCTCGCCTTGAAGAATTCCGGCCTGAATCGCCGCTCCGGCCGCCACCACTTCATCGGGGTTAACTTCCTTGTGCGGTTCTTTTCCGAAGAACTTTTTAACCGCTTCCTGAATAGCCGGCATTCTCGTTTGTCCGCCGACTAAAACAATTTGTTCAATATCCGAAGATTTAAAACCCGCTTCTTTCAGGGTTTCGTCCACTAATTTAATGGAACGCTCAATCAAATCCCCGACCAATTCTTCCAGTTTGGCTCGGGTTAATTTCTTCAAGAAATGCTTGGGGCCGGAAGCATCGGTCGTGACATAAGGCAGATTGATTTCGGTTTCGGAAGCCGTGGAAAGCTCGTGCTTGGCTCGCTCGGCCGCTTCCTTCAAACGTTGCAAAGCCAGAGGATCTTTGGAAATATCAACTCCTTCTTGTTTTTTGTAATCTGAAACCAAATAATCAATAATTCTCTTGTCAAAGTCATCGCCTCCCAGATGAGTATCGCCGCCGGTTCCCTTAACTTCAACGACGTCTTCGCTTACTTCCAAAATGGAAATATCAAAAGTGCCGCCGCCGAAATCATAAACGATAATCTGCTCGTTTTTTTTCTTGTTTAGTCCGTAAGCCAAAGCCGCGGCCGTGGGTTCGTTCAGAATCAATCGCACTTTGAAACCGGCAATTTCTCCGGCATTTTTAGTGGCCTGGCGCTGGCTATCGTCAAAATAAGCCGGAACGGTGATGACCGCTTCTTCTATTTTTTCTCCCAATTTAGTTTCGGCGTCCGCTTTGAGTTTTTGAAGAATCATGGCCGAAATTTCCTCGGGTTTATACCACCGGTCGCCTAATTTTATTTCCACTCCGTCGTTAGCTCCTTCTTTGATTTCGTAAGACAGCCAGGTCTTGTCATACTGAACCGTCTTATCGCTGAATCTTCGGCCGATTAAACGTTTGACCGAAAAAATGGTATTTTTGGGATTGGTGATTGATTGGCGCTTGGCCAATAAACCCGCCAATCTTTCTCCGTTTTTGCTTGAAGCGACCACGGAAGGAGTCGTCCGGTTGCCTTCGGTGTTTTCAATAATTTTCGGCTCTCCTCCTTCAACAATCGCCATCGCCGAATAAGTTGTTCCTAAATCAATGCCAAGTATTTTAGACATAATTTTTAATTTTTATTGTAAATAATAAATTTATTTTGCTATTTTTACCCTCGCCGGCTTGATTGTCCGGCCATTTAATAAATAACCTTTTTCCACTTCTTCAATAATAGTTCCCGCCGGTTGATCCGACGCGATTTCAGCCACCGCTTCTTGCGTAGCCGGATTAAAAACCTCTCCCGTTGAAACCGCGATTTCTTCCAAGCCGTGCGATTTAAGAATATCTTTAAGTTGAGAGCGAATCAAATACATCCCTTTCTGGTCTAATCCTTCTTTTTCTCCCCCTTCGGGGGATCTCCCGTAGGGAGACAAAGACATTAGCCCCAAATCAAAACTGCTCAAAACCGTCAAAAGATTTCTTATCAATCCTTCGTTGGCCAGCTTCGCGAAAATTTCAAATCTTTTATTTTCTTCTTTTTTATAATTCAGAAGTTCGGCCTTGGCCCGCCGCCAACCGTCAAGATATTCGTCCCGTTCTTTCTGGCATTTTGACAAATCGTCAAGCTCCGCCGGTTTTTCTTCTTCTGATTCTTGAATTTTCGCTTCTTCGGTCATAATAAGAAATTGTAATCCTAAGTTTTGAGAAGTCAAATGTATTTTTGAATGCGGAACACGAAATTTTTACGAAAAAGGGATTATCCTAAACATTATTCCAATCTCCAAACGAAATTCCGGCTTGTCGCAAAATTTCCGCAATATTGAACTCAAAAAAAACAAATTTTTTATTCATAACAAAAATTTCCTCATAAAGATAGATGGAGGGGTAAATTTTAAATCTTAACTTAAAATCCCTGAATAATAATTGAACCCGTGCTTGAAGAATAATCAATGCCCGTGGAGGAGGCAAATTTTTTATTTAATTCGGAAACCGGCCCCGTTTGACCGCTTCCTCCCGACCAATCGGTCTGGCGGGAAATAGAATTGCGCCAGCGGCTCAAATAAACCGTCAAAACCGCTTCGGCAGTCCGGCCGGCGCTGGGCCACTGGACGTGGCTGACAATTTTCTGGGTGGAAGGATCATCAACGGCCAAGAAATCAACGCTGATAATTCCACTTAAGCGTTTAACATTCTCTACGGAAAAAAATTTGGTATAAGTAATGTTGCCGACGGTAGATGTGGCGACGCCGGAAAAAATAATAGACGCTGTCCCCGAAGCCATTGCGTAATATTGAGTGTTCTGTCCTTTGCTCAAATCGTAAATGTCGCGCCAATCGGCTTCGGCCACCGTTTTGACATTATCCATCAATTCTTGGCCCAAAGAAGAAGCGATTTGAAAATTTTTAGTTTCCAAGCCGGAGCGCAAAATCGCCACCAACGCCGTAGTCGCCGCGCCTATTAAAGTTCCGGCCACGGCCAATCCGATAAGAATTTCAACTAAGGCCTGCCCAGTAGTAGAAACTCGACTTATTAAATTCTCTTTTATTTTATGACCTTGATTCATGTTGAAGCTTCAAAACAATTTTTTGTTAACGCTCTAGCGTGAAACCCTTTGAATTTAATTATAAAAGCAGTCGAGTTTTCACTACTGGGCCTGCCCGGAATCTTGAAACTTAAATTTCTGATTTCGCGATGTTTTGTAATTCATGCCTTATGATATTTATTCTAATGGCGACCGCGATACCTGTCCAATCGCGCCAACGGTGATAATAAAAAAAGCGGCAGGATTGTTTTTTAAAGCAACGGTAATGGAAGCGGGGACGCCGGGATAACCGGTTAATCTGGACAAAACAATATCCTTGGAACTGCCTTCGCCGGGATCAGTCAATTCAACACCCGTTCGCAAATTGTAAGTATTGACAACGGTTCCCAAATCGTAGCTTGAACCGCAACAAAAAAGTCGCGCCAAATCCGAATCCGAAATTCTATTTTCAAAATTAACGCCCCACTGGTCTCCCTGGCCGTCAGCGTTGCCATCTTGCTGAACGAGAGTTCTGTTTTGAGCGTCTCTGATTAAGACCGTAATTTCTTCGGCGGTTAATTCTAAATTTTGACGATTATAATAGCCAAACAAATTAATGCCGCCAATTGCCGCCACTGCCGCCAAAATGGCAACCGTTACCAAAAGCTCTATTAAGGTAAACCCTGCCGATTTTATATAAATTTTTGAACGAAGTGATAAAAATTTATTCATGTAATCGAGCACCCCCACACTCAAAAACTACTGTAAAATACTATCTTTAATTCTACGTTTCAGTGAAGTAAATGCTTGAGCGCGCAGTTTAATTTGTCGCTCTCTGTTCCTGGCGTCCTTTTCTGAAAGATAGGCTTCATAGTATACCAATCGCAGTGGTTTACGTTTATTGGTTGCAAGAACGCGACCTTTATTATGTTCTTTTACTCTTTGTCGCAAGTCAGAAGAAAATCCGAAATACAAATCTTTATCTTTAACTGATTGCAAGATATAGAAATAAAACATAGTAGTTTTTGAGTGTGGGGGTAAAGGTTTGGTTGCTAAAATTTCATCGCCTGACGGCTCGAAATTTTAGACCAAGCCCTTCAGAAGTTGCCGGTCAACTGATAAATCGGAACAATGATGGCCAAAGCGATGACGCCCACGATAACTCCCATGATCATCAGAAGGGCCGGCTCAAGCAAGGTAACCATAAATTTTATGGCCGCGTCGGCTTCTTTTTCGTAAAAGCCGCTAAGAGTTATCAAAACATTTTCAATATGGCCGGATTTTTCGGAAATAGAAATAAGATTGACCACTACCCTGGGGAAAATCGGTTCTCTTCTAAAGGCTTCGCTCACTTTCAACCCTTTAGCGGCCATTCCCTCTTGAGAAACTCTCAACAGGGCCGCCTTCAATTCTTCGTTGCCCACGGCTTGAGCGGTAATTTCTATCCCCTTGGTAAACGACAAACCGGCCTTTATTAAAGAAGCGAGGGTTGAAGCAAAACGTTGCAAAGCCAATTCGGCAATCACACCGCGAATAACGGGCAAGCGGTTTATCAAACTGAAGAGAAAGCGTCTAAAAACAAGCGAGGTTTTGTAAAAATAAAAAACGGCAAACGCTCCAAAAATCAAAACAGCGGCGAGAAGTAAGGCGTATTTTCCGAAAAACGCCCCCACGGCAAAAACAATTCTTGAGAACAAAGGCGCTTTAAAGCCGCTGCCTTGAAAAACGCCGGCAATTTTCGGAAGAGCGAAGGTAACCAGAAAAAACAGGATTGAAAACGAAGCCACCAAAAGAAAAATCGGGTAAATCAAAACCCCTTGAATGCGGCTTTTGATTTCCTGCTGTTTTTCCAAAGTAACGCTTAAATCTTCCAAGATTTTATCCAGATTGCCGGAAACTTCCCCCGCTTTTATCAAATTGACAAAAACCGGATTAAAAAATTTCGGATACCGGGCAAAAGAAAGATAAAACGGCTGGCCTTTTTCCAAATTAGAACGGACTTCGCTTAAAAACGCTTTGATGATCGGCTTGTCAAAATCAGTCATCAAAACATCAAGCGCCTGGAAAAGATCGGTGCCTACTTTAAGCATCAAGCCCAGATATCTCGTCAAAAAAATTTTATCATTTTCGGTGATTGACGCCCCAAAAATACCCTGGCCGCTAACCGCTTTAATTCCTTTAATAATTTTAATATTAACCGGCTTTAAACCTCGGCTGGTCAGAAATTCCAAAACTTCGGCTATTCCCTGGGCTTCAATTTCGTTTTCAATGATTTTGCCGGCAGGTTCGCTGGCTGTGTAGTGAAATCTCATAAACGTGTTTATACGTTAATTAAAAATTCAGAATTTAGAATTCAGAATTAACGCTTTTAATAATAATTTTCAATAAATTCTTAATTTTGCATTCTTAATTCTAAATTCGCGTAATTCGTGAATCTACTCACGAATTACGCGAAGTACTTCTTCAATAGTCGTAACCCCCCGCTCAATTTTTCTTAATCCGTCTTCAAACATCGTAATCATTCCTTGCTGATTGGCTAATTTTTTAAGAGCGTCCAGAGAAAATTCCGGACTGACAATTAATTTTCTAATCTCGCTATTCACTTCCAATAATTCAAAAATAACCGACCTTCCGAAATAACCGGTAAAATTACAAGATTGGCAACCCTTGCCGCGATAAAAAATTTTGGGAAGATGAATGTCTTTGGCGTCCAGGCCGATTTCAGCCAATTCTTTGCGAATAATTTCCAGAATTTCTTTTTCCGGAACGTAAGACTCAACGCAGTCCCGATGGATATTGCGCACTAAACGCTGGGCCGCGACCAAGTTTAAAACAGCCGCCACCAAAAACGGGGGAATTTTCATATCCACCAGTCGGGGGATGGCTGTCGCGGCATCATTGGTGTGAAGACTGGTTAAGACCAGGTGGCCGGTAAGAGCCGAGTGAATCGCTATTTCCGCCGTTTCATTATCGCGGACTTCCCCTACCATGATAACATTGGGGTCTTGCCGCAAAATTGCCCGCAAACCATTGGCAAAAGTAATATCGGCGGCCGGATTAACCTGAACCTGATTAACGTTGCGCATATTATATTCAATCGGGTCTTCAATGGTGACAATGTTCACTTCCGGCCGATTCAACTTGTTCAAAATTGAATAAAGAGTGGTGGTCTTGCCGCTGCCGGTTGGACCGCAAACCAAAAGCATTCCAAACGTCTTTCTGGCATTATCTTCCAAGGTCTTGGCATGGTCTTCCAATAGTCCCAATTCGTTGGAAGAAAGAGGTTTCTGGGAAGCGGTTAATAACCGCATCTCCGCTTTTTCGCCGTGAAAAGTCGGCATCACGGACACCCGAATGTCAATAAATTGCTGGCCGCTTTGAAAACGAAAACGACCGTCCTGGGGTCTTGAATGTTCGTCAATTCTCAAACCGGATAAAAGTTTAATGCGGGCGATAATCGCCGGCTGGGCTTCTTTGCGAATTTTAATAATTTCGTGAAGAATGCCGTCAATGCGAAAACGGGCTAAAACATTTTCTTCGGTAATTTCCAAATGAATATCCGAAGCCCGAAGAGAAACGGCATAATTCAAAAGATTGTCAACGATAGCCACGATTGGCAGTTCAGCGGCCGCTTCAACCAATCTTTCGTCTCCTTCCAGCCGAGAATTCAAAGAAGCCTCAACGCTTTCTTCAATTATTTTTTTAAAATCCTGGGCCAAACGGGCTTCGTAAGCGGAAAAACCCCATTCCAGGTCGTCATCGGTAGCCAGAAAAGGATTAATTTTTACTCCTAAGCGGCGCTGGAGAAAATCCAGGTTGTTCAAATTAGTGGGGTCTTCAAAAGCGATATCTAAAGCGCCGTCCGGCTCCCGCCGGAAAACCAGAGCCCGCCGAGATTGAGCCAAATCCCGAGGCAAAAGATTTAAAACTTCCTCGTCAATTTTTTGATTCCTTAAATAAACCCTTTCTACTTTTAAAGATTTCGTCAGAATATCATAGAAATAATCCTTGGTGACAAAACCCTGCGAAATCAGAAGGTCTATCAAGTTTTGTTTTTTGCTTTCGGCTTCTAAAATTAATCGGTCAAATTCCTCGGGCTTGATTAGGCCTTCGTCAATTATAAGTTTCTTTAATTTTGAAACGGGAAGAGAAAGCATGTTTTAAAAAATTTAATATATTAATTATAAAAGATTGTTTTGATTATTAAACCAAATCCCGTCCCTTCAAAAGGGGCGGGATTTAGTTAAGACAAAATTCCCAACAAAAACAAATCTGTCAAACGGGAAAACTTAAAGAGATACATCG
>MFKM01000029.1:1825-5683 GCA_001779575.1 Candidatus Jorgensenbacteria bacterium RIFCSPLOWO2_12_FULL_42_11 | reverse complement strand
GACCGACTGCCAAAGCGGTTCGCAGGGAAAAACTTTTCCGGTTTCGCCGATAACAATGACTCTTTTGCCCGCCTGGCAATTTTTATACATATCTTTGGTTTTCAAAGTTTTCTTCAAAAAATTATTTTTAACTATCCTCAAGGCCATGGTAAAAATGGAGTGAAAATCACCCGGGTTTTTCACGATAAATTTCCTTTGTATTTTCTCGCAAAGCGCGAAATATTTATTCCAATCAAACTGAAAGGCCTCGGCGTTACTGACACTGCCGTGAACCACCGAGAACACTACCCGGTCCAGGTCTTTAAAATCCCTGTCAATAATATCAAAAAGCTCCTCAATACAACCCTCGTTATAATGGGAATAAACCACGCAGGCCTTAACCCTCAAATTTTTATATTTATTTTTTAAATTCACTAAACCCTCATATGTCTCTTTCATTCTGGCAAATCCGTCTTTAAGACCGCGAATTTCATTATGTATTTTTTCCGGACCGTCAATGGAAAGCTGTAGGTCAATAATCATCTCCGGACAATTTTTGGCAATATCTTCGGCTTGCCTTAGAATGCTTTCGGTGAAAAAACCGTTGGTCGGCAAGTCCACCACCAAAGGCCGGCGATTTTTGTAAATAACTTTTATGATTTCGGCCAGGTCATTTCTGAAAAACGGTTCGCCGCCGGAAATGCCCAGGATATTGATTGATTTTATTTTTTGGCTTATTTCGTCATATTCGGCCACGGTTAATTCATGCTGGCCGCGGTTTTCCGCCATATTGTCCTGGTAAAAACACATTTTGCACTTGGCATTGCAATTAGCCGTGACAAAAAATATCACATAAGAAGGATAATTAAGCGTCTTCAGCCATCTTAAAATTTTATTGAACATTTTTATTATCTTGAATTACAAAATGTCTATTTTGCGAACAGCGGACAAAAAAATTTTCTGAAACCCAAACGGAAACGCAGCTCCGACCACAGTCGGAGCGTGAGCGGGTTGAAGAAAATTTTTTTGTCCGCTGTTCGCAGTGTAGTTTTGTAATTCAAGGTCATTATGCGTGATTTCTAACAAATTTAGCGCGAAGTTCTTTTAGAATGAAAGAAATCGGCAACGCCTTGGCGGCCCAAAACAACATTTTGTTGTAAAAACCCGGAATAATTCTTATTTTATTCTGGCTTAAACCCTGAATAGCCAATTCGGCAACCAAAACCGAGCTCATGGCTTTATGCCAATTTTTGGTTTTGCCGGCGGTGGCGCGTTCCACAAACCGCGAATGCGTGTGGCCCGGGTAAACTCCGGCTACGTGAACGCCGGAAGAAAGCGCTTCCTGATGCAGGCCATCGGTAAATCCCAAAATAAAATGCTTAGTCGCGCCGTATAAACTTGAACCGGGCGTGCCAAAAAAAGAGGCAGTGGAGCCCACATTCAAAATTCCGCCTTGGCGTTTTTTCATCATTTTCGGCAGAAATTCCCGACAAAAATCAACAACGGTATTTATATTAACTTCGCGCATCGCGTCAGCCAAATCTTCGGCCATTAAATAAAAATCGCCTATGTAACCAAAGCCGGCATTATTAATCAGAATATCAATTTCGTAATTTTTGCTGATTTTTTTTATTAATTTACGCCGGGCGTCCTTATCGGCTAAATCAACCAAAAAACCCTCTGAAAGAAGCCTGGAATTCGCGTTAAGCTCTTTTAGCAAAGAATTCATTGACTCCTTATCTCTTCCCAAAGCCAAAATCCGGCAACCGCGACCAGCCAACAATTTAGCCATTTCCCGGCCGATTCCGGAAGTAGCGCCCGTCACCAAAGCCGTTTTTCCCGAAAACCATTTAACAAAATCTTTTTCCATTATTATTTATTTTCGGTGAAAACGTTGTATCTTTTATCAGCAATATCTTTATTCCCCTCGTACCATTCCATGACTTCTTTGATCCCGTCTTCAATGGACACCGCCGGTTCAAATCCCAACAAGGTTTTGGCGCGAGTTATGTCCATTAATCTCTTTTTATCTCCGGTCGGCTTAGAAGTGTCCCAAACGACTTCCGGTTTCGTCTTCATATTACTGACCACGATTTCAACAAGTTTTTTGATACTGACACCCTCGCCGCTACCCAGGTTTATGGGCTGGCCCAAACCTTTTTCCAAAGCCAGCATCATCCCCCGAGCCACATCCCGGGCGTGAATGAAATCCCTCACGGCCGAGCCGTCCCCCCAAACCACGAAAGGATTCTCGCCGTCCAAAGCGCGCCTAATTAATGACGGAATCACCATGGCATTGGCCGGGTCAAAATTATCATAAGATCCATAGACGTTGGCCGGTCTGACAATGGCAATCTTGTCCCAACCGTATTCAATCTTATAGGCCTCGGCTTGAAGCTCACCCATTCGTTTGGCCCAACCGGCGAATTTATCATTCTCCGAGGGAAAAGTTTTCCAAACGTCGTCTTCATAAAAAATCTCGGCGGGAGAATAAACGCCAACCGTGCTGGTGTAAAGATACCTTGCCACCCCGCGCCGTCTCGCGGCTTCCATCATATTGGTATTAAACAAAATAATGGGGACAAAAAAGCTAGCCGGTTTTTTAGCGGCCATTACCGGAGAACCTTTAATGCCGACGAGATTAAAAACAAAATCCATGCCTTCGCAAACCTCCAAGCAATTATCAAATTGAGTAAGGTCGGCGCGTCTGAATTCCGCCGCCGGATGCGCCCTTGAAGGATCGTCTAAAGAAGCGATTCTGACCTTAGCTCCGGCTTCAATTAGCATTTCCACCAATGGCCTGCCTATCAAGCCGGTTCCGCCTGTTACTAATATTTTCTTATCTTTATAAATATTCATGCTTTTAAGTATAAATGGGCATTCAAAATTATTCAATATTGAAAATCGGGGGGGAAGCGTTTAGAATTAATTTATGGCTTCGGCTTTCAAAAACAAAGAAATCAACTGGTGGAAAATAATTTTTGTGATTTTTACGGCGGCTTACGCCTCGCTTATATTAATCAAGCCCAGTCTTGGAATTAGCAACGATATTATGTTTCTCCGCACCCTCCAGGCGGGCAAGCCCATATTGCTTTATAGCCCCAGTTTCCCTGATTTTGACCCGATCAAAATGGGAAGATTCACCCCAATGGGGACAATTGAATATAATTTGTTTGGTTTCTTTTCAAAATCTCCCTCGGCCTTCTGGTATTTCCTTCTCCACGCTTTCCAATATGTTGTGTTTATGTTTCTTTTGGCGAAGATTCTTTCCAAGTTCACCTCAAATAAATTTCTGACGCATATCACTCCCGTTCTCCTTTCGTTGACTCCCGGCATGATCGTCACTTGGTTCCCGACTTTAGGCAATGAAAAAAGTCTGATATTTTACTTCACAATTTTTCTTTTCTGTTATCTCAAATACCTGGAAAAATCGAAATTATATTATCTTATAATTGGGGTTATCAGCGCTAATATAGCTATCTACTGCAAGGAAAATGCTTTTCTCGCTTTAGCCGCCCTTACTTCCTGCCATCTTCTTTTTTCCCGGAAAAGCGGCGCCGAAGATAAATCATTGCCAAGTTCAAACAACGATGACCCGCGAACGAAGTCGCCGATTTTCTCCAACAAAGCCGGAATTTTTGACGGGTTGGTTATTCTAAGCTCAATTTCATTTCCTATTGTCTATTTTTTTCTTGTATTCCTTCCCTACCGCGCCGCTCTTGTTTACGGGAAAACAACCGCTAATTTTGTCGCTATCATAAAAAATATTCTCAACTTCGCCTTCATCGTTGACCCGATAATGATATTGTTTATTCTGCCGCTGATAGGCTGGCGAATATACAGAATTTTTATAAAACGCGAAAGGCCTCATATTATTTA
>MFKM01000029.1:0-1817 GCA_001779575.1 Candidatus Jorgensenbacteria bacterium RIFCSPLOWO2_12_FULL_42_11 | reverse complement strand
TTATTTTTTTATCAATCTTTACGAATTTCATTACTTCGCGCCAATGTATATATTTACCATTCCGGCGCTGTTTTATTTTGTCCCTCAAGTTTGGAATAAAAAAATAATTTGGAAAATCTTGGCGTTAACGGCCGGATTTTTATTTATTTTTGACACCCTGCCGTTTTCACTCCATTTTCTCACTTACGCCAAATATCTGCCGAATAATTTCAATAAAACTTTGGATTTCGTGATTAAAGATATTAAATCCAAACCCGATAAGCGAGCTAATATCTTTCTGGCCGAAACGGAGATTTGCGGCGCGAATCAAGCCTGGGCTTATTTTAAATTCTCGGAATTTTTACTTTACAAAGGCTTAACCGCCGAACAATTTGACCTGAAATCAAACCAAAAAAAAACGCCGGATTGCGATTCGTCAATCCATGACACAAAAGTGTCATTAGATCGCTTTACGGTTTTTCAATATGGACCCGCCTCAAAAATAGCCAAAGGCGATTATTTAATCGTAACGCCCGAAATCACCGACGAGATAAAAAATAACAGCAATAAGGATTACTTAGAAAGCTTGAACAATGAGCATGATTTAGTTTTCAGAACGAGGAGCGCGTTTGCTTTTCCGATGTTGAATTTGAAAGAAATCATCAGATACTTTTTATCTGTCGGGGCGTCTCCTGGCCAAAAATTATTCGGTGTCAGTCAGAAACGACCCTTTATGCGCTGGCCGGATTTTTATGTTTTTATTCATAAATAAGGGAAAGGATCGGTCGCAAAAATGAACACCAAAAAAATCAACCGGCATCGTCTGATTTTCATAATTTTTGTTTCCGTTTATGCCCTATTGATGCTGATAAAGCCCAATTTCGGACCGGTGGACGATTATGTATTTATTCACACTCTCCAAGACGGCAAACCTCTCCTTTATTACAGCGCTAATCCCCCCGCGGGTTACGACAATCTCACCAAGACGGGCCGTTTGGCGATATTGGGCGACGCGGAATATAACCTCCCTCTTCTTTTTTCCAAATCTCCTTCGCCTTTCTGGTATTATCTTATCCACGCTTTCCAGTATGTCGTCTTGATGATTCTTTTCGTCAAGATAATGGCCAGATTTACCACAAGCAGATTTTTAATCTACATCGCGCCGGTTCTGCTTTCGTTGTTTCCGGGCATGGCCATTGCTTTTTTTAGAACTCATATCGCCGAAAGAAACTTAATTTTCTATTACGCCATCTTCCTTTATTTTTTTCTCCGGTATTTGGAAAAACCAAAATTATACTACCTCCTTTTTGGAATAATCAGCGCCAACATAGTCATCCATATCAAAGAAAACGCTTTTATCGCCTTAGGGACTTTCGCTGTTTTTCACTTGCTTTTATCCTGGAAAAAATCCAAGCTTGGAGTAAAAATCTTTGACGGCTTAACGCTTTTGGGTTGCCTGGTTTATTTATCTCTTTATTATTTTATCGTTTATCGGCATCTTGAACCGAACGCCGTTTTATACGGTCAAGTCCCTTATAATCATTTACTGGTATTCGCAAAACTATTCCTGAATTACGGGCTTTCAAGCGATCCTATCCTTATTTTATTGCTGTTGCCGTTTACGGCTTGGCGGATATATAAAGCCCTGCGACGGCAATTGGAATTACACCCAGTTTACGACTCCATGCTGATGGCGAGCTCAATGTTTGTGATCGGCTATTTAGCGTTAAACATATTCAATCCAAATACTTTGTTTCCGGCTTATATCCTTGCCTTGCCGCCGTTAATTTATTTTTTTAGCCAACGCGAACAAAGAACTTTTTTCTTTAAAACAGTCG
>MFKM01000028.1:17351-25244 GCA_001779575.1 Candidatus Jorgensenbacteria bacterium RIFCSPLOWO2_12_FULL_42_11 | reverse complement strand
GGACAATATCTTGAGTGTTGGAATCATAATCCCCAAAGGGATGGGGTAGTTTATTGAAGTCGCCTCCGTTGCCGTAGGCGGGGTGGTCGGGGGCAGAATAAGCACTAATAATCTCCTTCGTTGTTTTATCTACTAACAAAAATAACCAATGGTCTTCTCCTGAAGCAGTTATATAGAGTTGTTTAGCATAACCCGTATGTCCACCACTTGCATTGTAAAAGTGCATAACTGTTGTGTATGTTGTTGGACTTGCTCCCCCATAACCATCCCAGTTACCCCAACCCATTGTCATACGAGCATCATTACTTCCATTTGAAGTTTTTAATTGTGGGTAAAATCCATAAGTTCCACCGGGTAAAGTTTGCACACTCGTTGCAGCAGAACTTACCTCTCCCGTCGCTGTTTTTAGTTTTGCTGTCGTAATTGAGTTATCAGCCACAGTAACCCCAGTCAAATTCGCCCCGCTCCCATAATAAGCCGTGGCGTTGACGTTGCCGTTGACATCCAAAGCATAACTGCCAGGGGTCTTGCCGATGCCGACGTTGCCGCCGTTTGCTATCGTCATCGCATCAATTATACCGGCATCGTTAGCGTTAGCAGTGCCGTCGTCATCAACTCTAAAATACATTGGTCCCAACCCAGTAGAGCTTCTAAATGACCTAATTTCACCATTAAGGCTGCCACCAGCATAAAACCTTATCCCCGAATAATAACCGGAAGACCAAGGTCCATTTACACCTATATAAGTATGGGTGTCGCCGCTAACATAGAGTTTCTCCAGCGGCCCCGTCGTCCCGATGCCGACGTTGCCGGTAGAATTAATATACAAAGAACTGGCCGGAGCCCCGGAACCAACGCCGATAACGCCTCCGCCAGCAGTCGGATTGCCTGTCGGGTTGTTGAAAGCCAGAACAATAACGCCGACCAGAAGGCCGACGGTTAAACCAGAAACGAGGTTGAAAATAAACCTATTAGACAAAGATCGGAAGAAGCGAAAAAGTTTCACAATGATATTATAACATAGCGTTATTAACACATAAATCAATAAATTATCCCCTATCTAAAGTTCTAGAAATTACTATATAAAACAGACGATCGTCCGATTTATATAGTAGATGAATTTCAGGAAATAATACCACCGCCCAAAAGTTCGCCGCCCTTACCATAAAAAACCGCGGATTGGCCGGAGGCCACGAATTTCTGCGGCTTATCAAAAACTAACTTGCAACTTATAACTGACGACTTGCGACATTTCAATATCGCTTTTGCCAATGGTTGGCGATAACGAATTCTCGCCATTACCTGTCGTTTGTTATTAGTCATTGGTTGATGGTTAATGTAATTGACATTGGTTAATTCAATTTCTTTTTTATAAAGAGCCGGATTATTTTCTCCTTCGGCCACGATTAAAGTGTTATTTTTAATGTCTTTGGCCGCCACGTAATAAGGCTTTGGGCCGGAAATCCCCAAGCCATGGCGCTGGCCGATGGTGAAATAGGCGACTCCCGGATGCCGGCCGATGACTTCGCCCTCGGTGGTGATAATCTGACCCGGCTTTTCTTTGATTTTCTTTTTGAGAAATTCCCGAAGATTAACTTCGCCGATAAAACAAATGCCCGAAGTTCCTTTTTTTTGGGCATTAGCCAGGCCGAGTTTTTTCGCCATCTGCCGCGCTTCGGATTTCAAATAATCCCCCATCGGGAAAAGGCAGTGTTTTAATTCTTCCTGGCCGAGCGTCCATAAAAAATAACTTTGGTCTTTAGTTTTGTCTTTGGCTGTGAAAAGGGACAAGCGACCAGTGACACACGACAAAAATTTTTCTTTTTTTCCCATTTGTCTCTTGTTGCTTGTCACTAATTTCACATAGTGTCCGGTCGCGATAAAATCCGCGCCCATTTTTTTCGCCCGTTTCCAAAAAAGCGGAAATTTTATGAGTTTGTTGCACTGAATATCGGGGTTGGGCGTCCGGCCGGCTTTATATTCACGGAACAGATAATTAACCACCAATTTCCGGTATTCTTTTTCAAAATCAAAAGTCAAAAGAGGAATGCCGAGTTTTATCGCCACCCTCATCGCATCCCGATGTTCGTCAATCCAGCAAAGAGATTTCTTCTTGGAATAAGTTTCAACCGGCTGGTTCCAGTTTCTCATAAAAACCCCGGTTACTTCATAGCCCTGTTTTTTCAACAGCGCCGCCGCCACGGAAGAATCTACGCCTCCGGACATAGCTACAAAAACTTTTTTTTTGGGAGATTTTTTCATAAAAGATTCTCCTATATAATTGCCTGAAAGCCCTAAAAAATCAAGAAATCTTTTAGCTCGCTGTTACGATATATGAACATTTCGCAATTCAAGTTGATATTGTATACTTTAAATATATGAAATCCACTTTCGCGATTTTTCTAATTTTTAGCTTTGTCGGGGTTGCCGTTTTCGGCGTCTTCGCGATGAATCACGGTGATAGCCATAACGGCTGTTTAGCCAAAACTGCCCGAAAAACAGACTGCCCGAAAGAAACGGGCGCTCTTCCTTTTTTGAATTTTCACCTTGAATCTTTCAAAAATTTTTCAACCGCGACTTTGACCGATAATCTCGCGAACGCGTTGCTTTTGCTTCTGGCTTTAATTCTGGCAACAAGATTTAAGTTTACTGCCAATGTCCAACTAACATCGCCGGCGTTCGCGGCAAACTATCACCGGAGGCAATTTTTGGAATCACCTTCTTTCCCGTATCAACAAAAACTTACCCACTGGCTGGCTCTCCGCAAAAATAGTCCGGCCGCTTCTTAGGACGCCGATACGAAACCGCAAGTCAAGCGGATTTCTATCGCGCGGCCCCAATCCCCTTACAAAGGGATTTTTATTTTTTAATTATTTACCCTAAATGAATAAAAATTAATAGAATGAATAAAAATATTATCGGCCCCATAATCGCAATCGTCTTGCTCGGCGGCGTTATCTGGATCGCGCGGCCTAATTCTCAAAACAGCCCGGCATCTTTGCTTTCAAATTCCAGCGGACTGCTTAGCGCTGAAGAAAAAGAATTCAATTTCGGCGAAATTTCTATGGCCAATGGCAATGTTAAGCACGAGTTCAAAATCAAAAACGCGGGCAATAATCCGGTTGTCATTGAAAAAATTTATACTTCTTGCATGTGCACCACGGCCGCTCTCGTGACAGACGGCAAGCAGTTTGGCCCCTACGGGATGCCGGGCCACGGCTTCATTCCGAAAATTAATGCCGCGATAGACCCGTCAAAAGAAGCAACCGTTGAAATTGTTTTCAATCCCGCCGCGCACGGCCCGGCTGGAGTCGGTCGAATCCAACGGACAATAACGATAGAAAATAACGCGGGGCAATCGCTTGAGCTTGAATTTGCCGCTCTCGTTACCCCTTAACGCATATGAAAAAACTCATAATTCTAATAGCGATAGGGGTTTTGTTTTTGGGATCAGTGATGTTCTTTAAATTCGGCAATGTCGGCACGACCGCCCTTTGGAATCTCTCAAACGGCGGGAAATGGCTCCTGCCGCTCGTGGGCGTGGCGGCCATTATTGACAGCATCAACCCCTGCGCTTTTTCCATTCTCCTGCTCACCATCGCTTTTCTTTTAAGTATAGGAAAAGCGCGATCCGGAATCTTGAAAATCGGCGGCGCTTATATTCTCGGCATATTCGCGGTTTACATTCTGATTGGACTGGGGCTTCTGCAAGCGCTTCATTTCTTTAACACGCCCCACTTTATGGCCAAGTTGGGAGCGTCGCTTCTAATCGCGCTTGGCGGAATAAATCTCATCAATGAACTTTTTCCTTCATTTCCGATTAAGCTTCGTATCCCGCAAGCGGCGCGCGGCAAAATAGCCAAGCTTATGAACAAGGCGTCTCTGCCGACGGCATTCTTTTTAGGCGCGCTAGTGGGATTGTGCGAGTTTCCTTGCACCGGCGGACCGTATTTGATGGTGCTTGGATTGCTCCACGACCAAGGGACTTACCTCGCCGGAGTCGGCTATCTCCTGCTCTACAACCTAATCTTCGTTCTGCCGCTGGTGATAATTCTGCTTATCGCCGGCGACAACGCGCTTCTTGAAAAAGTAAAAATGTGGAAAAAGGCCGAAACAAAACACATGCGACTGTGGGGCGGCGCCGCCATGATCGTTCTCGGCCTTATCACGTTCTTTCTTTAAATACTTTGAATTACGAAATCACGCTGCGATTCAAAGTTAATTAATTTACGACTACTATGATTACCAAACAACAATTTGACGTCTTGCTTGAAAAAGTTGAAAAAATGAAACAATCCGGAAGCGTTGACCTTTCAACCGAAGAAGATCTATGCCTGGCCATTATGAACCTGCTAAGCATTGAAGAACATTTTTTCTTTACCGGCATGAAAACAAAAAAACCGGAATACTTTGATTTATTGGAAGAAGTCAGAAACACCAGAAAAGAATTACTCGCCAGAATGATGGATAAAAACGAAGGCGAAACGTGGTGCGTCTCCAAACACCTGCTGGCGGCCGCTATGCGTCTTATTGAAACAGGAGTAAAATTTCATTCAGACGGCAAGCAAGCCGAAGCGAAAGAAATGTTTGATAAAGCGTATAAGATGTATTCCGTTTTCTGGGCGTTGCGCCTGAAACTGATTGACGCTTCCGGATTCAAAAAAATAGCGGCTAATGAGAAACCCTGGTCATTTGAGGACATTATGAACAAACTCGTTGATTGCTGCGATGAAAAATAAACTTTATTTTGCTATTCTTGGCATCGGCGTCGCGGCAATCGCGGTCGTCATTTTACTCTATTCTCAACAATCGAAAAACGGCAACTTGGACGCGTTCGCGCGATGCCTCGCGGACAAAAGCGTAGCCATGTACGGCGCGGATTGGTGTTTGCGCTGTCAGAATGAAAAAAAAGCCTTCGGCGATTCCTTCCGCTTTGTGCCGTATGTGGAATGTCCGGATGATCCGCAAAAATGTTTGGCCGCCGGCATCAACGGCTACCCGACCTGGATATTCCCTGACGGAGACAAACTTGAAGGCGAACAGGGACTTGAAAAACTATCGCTTTTAAGCGGTTGCGCGCTGCCGAATAATAAAAAATAAAAATTTAAAATTATGGAAGACGAAAAAGAAAATCAATCAACTGACGATTCTCCGGCAATTGAACCGATTAAGAAAAGTTACGCGCTGCCGGCTAGCATCCTGATTTCCGCGCTTATTATTATCGGAATCTGGATTTACGCGACCGGTCTGAAATATCCACAAAATCAAGCGCGGCTTTTGTCGCAAGTAAAAAATCAAGCCGCGGCCAATACCCTTGAAGAAAAAGTGTTGCCTCCTGACGGAATCATCTTGCCAGTTCGCTGGGGCAATCTTGGAGCGGAAATGGTCAACGCAGGCGTGATTGACGGAGAGAAACTGGAACAGCTTTACGTAAACCGCGGCGGTCTTGACGAGGAAACGAGAAATTTACTCTATGGCGAAAATAACGGCTATTTCAAAATCACTCCGGAAAATTCCGGAATGATTTTAAATCTTTTATGGGCGCTGGGATTGGGCGCGAAAAATGATATTCTGGAAACAGGACCGATGAGCGATCCAAAATACGGCGGCGCCGGAAATTTTGCTTCAACCGGGGGATGGACTTTGGCGAAAGGCGACGCGATGGATCATTACAGCCGCCACCAATTTATTATTTTAACGCCGGAGCAACAGAAACTGGTTGAACGCGCAAGCAAGAATATTTATCGCCCTTGTTGCGGCAATTCAACTCATTTTCCGGACTGCAATCACGGCATGGCGATGCTGGGACTCCTGGAACTTATGGCGTCCCAGAACGCGAGCGAAAAAGAGATGTACAAAGCGGCGCTTCAAGTAAATGCCTATTGGTTTCCGGATACTTATTTGACCATCGCCCAATACCTTGAATCAAAAGGCATTGAATGGGGAAAGGCCGATCCCCAAGAACTGCTGGGAGCGAATTATTCAAGCGGTTCGGGCTACCGCCAGATTCTCTCCCAAGTAACCGCGCCCGCCCAAAAGAGCGGTGGCAGTTGCGGAATATAAAACAGACGATAAATAACCTTGAATTACGAAACCAAACTGCGAATAGCGGACGAAAAGATTTTTCTGAAACCCAAACGGAAGCGCGGCTCCGCCAATGGCGGGGCGTGAGCGGGTTGAAGAAAATCTTTTCGTCCGCTATTCGCGAAACGGGTGTTTCGCAATTCAAAAAAATAAAACACGAAAATATGAAAAAAGAGATTTTTAAAATTTCCGGCATGCATTGCGCTTCCTGCGCGGGAACAATTGAACGGGCGCTTTCAAAGACGACGGGCGTGCGCGACGTCTCGGTGAATTTTGCTTCTGAATCCGCGCTGATTGAATTTGACGAAAACATTGTTTCACAATCAGACCTTGCCAAAGCGGCGCGATCTGTCGGCTACAAACTTGATATTGGCCAAGAAGAAACAATCGGCAATGAAGATTTCAAGACAATATCCATAAAAGTGCTCGGGATGGATTCTCCCCACTGCGCGATGATTGTTGAAAGCGCCCTTAAAAAGCGGTCGGGTGTCAAAAACACCGACGTTGATTTCTCCAATAAACGGGCCAAGGTCGTTTTTAATCCGAAAATGCTCAACATCGCTGAAATTTTCAAAGTAATCACCGATGTCGGCTACAAACCGATCGCGGAAGAAGGAGAAACCGAAAATATTTTAGACAAAGAAAAAATTGAAAGAGAAAAACAAATAAAAATTCTAAAACGCAAACTGATGGTTGGCGGCATTCTTTCAGTTATGATATTTTTTGGCAGTTTTCCGGAATGGTTTCCATTTACGCCGGAATTTTTGAATAACTACTGGACCCTTCTTGTTTTAACCACCCCGGTGCAGTTCTGGGCCGGTTGGCAGTTTTACAGCGGACTGAAACTGTTGATAAAATACCGCGCCGCCGATATGAATACCCTGATTGCCATCGGAACCCTGGCGGCGTATTTTTACAGCGCCGCCATCACGATTTTCCCGAACTTTTTTGCCAAAGAAGCGATAACGCCCCAAATATATTTTGACACCTCGGCCATTATCATTATTTTGATTCTTTTAGGAAAGTATTTGGAAATATTAATGAAAGGACGAGCCTCCGATGCCATTAAAAAACTTATAGGGCTTCAGCCAAAAACAGCCAGAATTTTAAAGGACGGAAAGGAAATTGAAATTCTCATTTCGGAGGTCGCGGTCGGAGATTTAATCATAGTCCGACCCGGCGAAAAAATTCCGGTTGATGGAAAAATCACCGAAGGCGATTCCGAGATTGACGAATCAATGGTTACCGGAGAATCAATGCCGGTTCACAAAACAATCGGCGATATGGTTATCGGCAGCACCATTAATAAATTCGGGGCTTTCACTTTTAAAGCCCTTAAAATCGGCAAGGATACGGTTCTCTCCCGGATTATTAAAATGGTTGAGGAAGCGCAGGGGTCAAAAGCGCCGATTCAACGCCTAGCGGATTTAGTGTCGTCCTATTTTGTGCCGGCAGTCGTTAGCATAGCCGTTTTAACTTTTATTATTTGGTATTTTTTCGGTCCGACTCCCACTTTTAATTTTGCTCTTATTAACTTTGTGGCTGTCTTGATTATCGCCTGTCCGTGCGCTTTGGGGCTGGCGACACCCATGGCTATTATGGTCTCTTCCGGCAGCGCGGCTTCTAAAGGAATCTTGGTGAAAGACGCCGCCTCGCTGGAAATTGCCAATAGAATCAACGCGGTGATATTGGATAAAACAGGCACCCTCACCCAAGGCAAGCCGCAATTGACCGACATTATCGCTCTGGATAACGAAAACCGAGCGGAAGTGCTTAGCCTGGCCGCCTCATTAGAACAAAGGTCGGAAC
>MFKM01000028.1:0-17333 GCA_001779575.1 Candidatus Jorgensenbacteria bacterium RIFCSPLOWO2_12_FULL_42_11 | reverse complement strand
TTTTACAATACGCCACTAACCTGAACCCAAAATCCCCCTTTCCGCTTGATAGAGCAATAATAAACGAAGCAAAAAAAGAAAAAATTAGTTTGTATAAATTAGAAGATTTTAAGGCAATCTCCGGCAAAGGATTGCGCGGATTTTTGCGAATTCACCCCGTTAGAAATAGCCCGCCCCAAGACCATTTTGGCGTACAGAGCGCGGGCGTGATTTCTAACGGGGTTCAATCTCAAAAAGTTGAAGCTTATTTGGGCAACAGAGCTCTTTTGACGGAAATCGGGATAACCGTTTCTCCGTATGAGGAAAAAATCAAAAATTTAGAAAACGAGGGTAAAACGGTGATGATTCTGGTTGTTGCCAAACGCGTTAAGGGCGCGTTGGCTGTCGCCGATGTGCTGAAAAAAGAGTCAACTGAAGCCGTAATGACCTTGAAAAAAGCCAATATCGATGTCTGGATGCTTACCGGCGACAACGATCGCACCGCCCGCGCCATTGCCCGTCAAGCAGGCATAGAAAATGTAATGAGCGAAGTTTTACCGGACAAGAAATCTGAAAAAGTGCGCGAACTTCAAAGCCAAGGGAAAATCGTAGCGATGGTCGGCGACGGCATCAATGACGCGCCCGCTCTGACCCAAGCCAATATAGGCATCGCCATGGGCGAAGGAACCGATATCGCCATGGAATCGGCCAATATCACTTTAATTCGGGGAGATTTAATGCTTATTCCGGAAGTGATCAAGTTGTCAAAAAAGACAATGCGCGTCATAAAACAAAATCTTTTTTGGGCCTTTTTTTACAACACGGTTTTTATCCCGGTTGCCACCGGGGTTCTATATCCGCTTTTTGGAATTTTGCTCAATCCGATTTTCGCCGCCGCCGCGATGGCCTTTAGCAGTATCAGCGTTATTTTAAATTCACTGCGTTTAAAAAAAATTAATGTCAGATAAATAACAACTCTCTTCCCTTTTAAACTTTTTCAACCCTTTCCACGTATTCCCCCAGCTGGGTATTTACCCTTATAATATCTCCTTCATTGATAAACAGCGGAACAAGAATTTTAGCGCCGGTTTCAACGGTTGCCAGCTTATTGCCGCCTTGAGCCGTATCGCCGCGAATTGAAGGCGGGGCTTCCACTACTTTAAAATCAACTTTAATCGGCAGTTCAATATTGATAAATTTTCCGTTGAATTTTAAAGCGATAACTTCTAAATTGGACTTTAAAAATTTAGTAATTTCTTCGCCTAATTCTTCGTCCTTGAAAGAAAAACGGTTTTGGGGATTGCCGACTTCGTCAAACCAATAAACGCCGCGATTTCCGTAAAGAAAACGCGATTTTGTTTTTTCCATTTCCGCTTCTTCAAAACTATCGGCCGGTTTAAAATTACGGCTGAAAACCTGGCCGGTCAGAAGATTCTTGATTTTGGTCTGAACGCTGGAACCGCCGCGACCCATATGCAAATGCTTGACCTCCGAAACCACATGCGGATTGCCGTCAATCACCACGATAACGCCGCGCTTTAAATCATTGATGGACAGCATGTATTTTTAATTATGAATTAAGAATTAAGAATTTATTCACCATTAATTATTTTTTATTTCCCCTCTTTTTCTTTCAGGGCTTCTTCAATCGCTTTTTGCAGATCTCCGATGTTTACTTCCGTTCTTTCTTTTGGGGTTCTTTCAACAACAACTGGCGGCCGGACTTCTTTCGGGAGTTGAGGCGTCAAAATTTTTTCCAAAGGCATCTCTCCGCGGCGCACTATCTTTTCATCAATTGAGCTTCTGTTGACCCATTCGTCGGCAATTTTTTGCCCGACGATGTCCCTGGAAGTGCTGTAGCGATGGCGGCAGTTTTCAATAATCACTTCTTTCAAATTAGAAGCCGCCGCTTTCTCCAAAGGCAGGGTTTCGGCGGAAAAAGCCCGGGAAGCGACGCCGTCAATCATCAGTTTTACATAAATGTTAAATTTGGCTAAATTCACCAAATCGTTAATCAAAAATTCCGGTTCAAATTCTTTTTCCAAAAACTCCGCGTCTTCCGCCCCCACCCGAAAAACGACGATAGTCCCAACGTTGCCAAAAACCGCGTCCCGGACTTTGGTATTTCTATCGCTGGTCAGTTGCCCGATATATTGGTGGGCCAAAATCAGATTTAACCGGTATTTCCTGGCTTCCGACAAGATATTGGCAAACGAATCGGTGGCAAAATTCTGAAATTCATCAACATAAAGATAAAAATCTTTACGCTGGCTCTCCGCGATATCGCTTCGGGTCATCGCCTCCAACTGCAATTTGGTAATCATCAACGCCCCCAAAAGAGCCGAGTTGTCTTCGCCGATTTTTCCCTTGGAAAGATTGGCGATAAAAATTTTCTTTTCGTCCATTATTTTTCGGAGATTGATTGAAGAGTGGGCCTGGCCGATAATATTGCGAATCAGCGGATTGGAAACGAATTGGCCTACCTTGTTCTGGATGGCCGCCACGGCTTCGGTTTCCAAACGTTGCGTATAGCGGGCGAATTCGTCAACCCAAAAACTTTTAACAACCGAATCCTGAAGGTTGCCCACCACTTTTTTCCGATATTCTTTGTCGGATAATAAATGCATAATGCCCAATAAAGTGGAGCCGGGATATTCCAAAAGGGTCAATAAAGAATTATTCAAAATATATTCCATCCGGGCCGACCAAACATCGGGCCAAATTTTCTTAAAAACGCTCATAATGCCGGAAGCGACTAAATGGCGAAGCTCGGGGTCGGCTACCTCCAGGGGGTTAAAAGCAATGGGATAATTGATATCGGCCGGGTTGAAATAAATAACATCGTCCATCCGGGACTCGGGTATCAATTCCAAGATTTTTTCGGCAAATTCGCCGTGAGGGTCAATGATGCCCAATCCGTGGCCGGCCTTAATGTCCGCCAAGGCCATATTTTCAAGCATCTCGGTTTTCCCCGTTCCCGTTTTTCCGATAACATACATATGCCGGCGCCGGTCATCGGTTTTTATCCCGAATTTCACCCGCTGATTCCGGAAATTAGTTTGAGCAAGTAAAGTTATTTCATTTTCCATTTTAGTTTTTGTTTGTTATATAATCGGCAATTCGGCCGGCGGCTCGCCTCGTTTGGAATCCAAATGTTTTAAGGTTGGCGCTTCCACGAAAGTGGTCGGAAAATGATAAATGGTGGCCAATTCTTCGGTATTTAAAATAGGCAATTTATTATTTTTGAGAAAAAACGGAAAGAAACGCCATCGGTAACTATCGTAAATCCGGCGTTTACGAAGATAGTTTTTTCGGGCTTTGAAAGGAGGGTCGGCCTTGGTGGTGGTTGGAGAATGAAATTTGAAACCGTTAAGATGCTGGGTGGTAAATTGCCGCATGGCCCCAAAAACAGAGGAAACGTTGGATTTGGTGAAAGCATCGGCCTTGTCTATATAGACGAATCTCAAAATTGACTCAAAACCCAATTTGGAAATTTTGTTTTCCACCGCCGCGACGACGTCTCTTTCGCCCGGGGTCAAAGAACCCAAATTGGTGGCCGGCCCTTCTTTTTGTTCGTCATCCGGCCAAACCGGAGGGGTAAAAGGCGCTTTAATCAAATTTCCCAGAAATACCCCCAAATCTTCCAAAACAGTTCTTTCTTTTTTTGTTTTACGGCCGATTAATTTAGATACCAGTTCCTCTCCTTCTTTTTTCCAACTATTGTCAACCGGCCTCACCAAAAGCTGAAGCCAGCTCATTTCGTCTTCTTTGGTTTTTGACAAGGCCTCCATGATAACCGCCAAGGGGTCAAGCCGTTTTTCTTTCGTTATGTCTTCAAAAAAAGGATAGGTCTGGATGGGGTAAGCGTTCGGCTTGGCCAAAATAAAATTATTTCCCCAAAGGTCATAGATATTATTGGGCAGAACCGCGGGCAATAGGTCAACGTAATCTTCGGCTTCAACAATTTCAATGTCCGGGTATTGGGAATAAATCGCCGATTCAATCATGTTGCGAAATTGCGCCGGTATTCGCGCGTAAAAACGAATTCCTCCGGCATGGCCCGTCATTTCAAAAGTCGCCCAAAATTGCACTTCTCCCTTCCACCAGATATCAACAAATTTCTTGCTGTCGTGCATTGAATAAACCGCCGCGAAAACCAGTTCCATGGCTTTCGGGGTTTTTAGAATTTCCCGGGGAATTTTTATTTCCAAAAGAACCCACTTGATTTTAAGAATATACTTAAAACGAATGGCCATCAGCCAAAAATCCAAAAAAACAGGCAAAAGAATCAACGGCAAAATCGCCCACCAGCTCGCCGCTAAAATGCGAAAAATAATCTGGAGAATTCCATTAAAAACTTCTATTGCCATTGAATTTAGGAATTAGAAATTCCAATTTCTCGGGTTAATTTACGCCTCCCTGATAAGAGTATAACGATTGTCGGGCAATTTTTCAAAACAACGCTTGTTTTGGAGATTCAGGAAAATAGTGTTTTCCCGCAAAAAACGTTCTTTTTGAACCAACTGGATTATTTTTTGAGCGTCAAGAGGACCGTGTTTTTTGAGAATCCGGACCAATACCTCCCGGGCGGTTCCCGGTTCATAGCCCTGTTCCCGCAAACCGTAAATCCCCCGTCCAACTAAAACAAAACGATTATCTCTGATTAATTCATTATGAACCGTCTGGGGGTGGGCTTCTTTATGGTCAAATTTTAAATCATTAATCTTTTGCGAAATGTCCCTGAAATGCAACGGGCGATTATTTTTTTTCAGAACCAAATAGGCCTTGTCGCTGACAACCCTGGGATTAATTTCCGGCCAAGAACTTAAACCGAAGTCGCCAAAAACATTGATATTGAAATTTTTTGACAGCGACAGATAATTAATATCCATCAAGTCCTGGAAACGGGCCAGATGGATTTTCCGGTCAATGATTTTTTCCGGACCGGATTTCTGACAAAAACCGAAAAATTCCTTGATTCTTTTCAAGGCTTCGGTTTTGGTCTTTTCATCCAGATACCAAAAGTCGTATAAATTATCGCTGGCCTCCGAAAATTTCGGTTCATTATTTATAAGAAAAATAAATCTTAATTTATTGTCAAAAAATTTAGGCCAATTTTCCGCGACGGTCAGGCCTTTTGCATCTTGAATAAAAAGGTCATCCCGCTTCAAACCGCCGGCTGAAGCCAGATGTTGTTTCAACGGCTCTATTAATTTGCCTATTTGTTCCCGAACCGGCTGGATTTTCAATTTTTCCATCCCCTGATTTTCAATCTGCCTCACTCTTTCCCGGGTAATGCCAAAAATATCCCCGATGGCCTGAAGGGTTTTCTTTTCACCGTCTTTAAATCCAAATCTTTCCGTCAGAATTTCCCGCTGACGTTTTTCCAGATTGGACAGATGGCTATTTATGAAATTGTCTAATTCTTTAATCATTCTAAGAAAAACTCTAACATTTTCAAAATCAAAAGTCAACACCTTGCGATAACGCGACTAAAACAAAAGCGATGTAAATCAAAATCAAAAAAAGAGCTTCTTTTTTGGTGATTTGGCGGCCGGTGCGGACAAAAAAGAAGAAAAAGAGAGCGGATATTATCAGAAAAATTCTAGCGATAATCAAAGGCGTAAAATCTAAAATTTCAATGGGATGGATTAAAGAAACAATTCCCAAAACCAGAGTAGACAGCATAATAACCGCGCCCATCAACCCCCCCAAAATCATCCAGGTTTCGCCTTTTCTGGCTGAAACTATGGCAAAATAAATATCCGGCAAGGCATTCCCAAAACTGGTAATTAAAAGTCCAATTAGAATTATTGAGACATTGAAACTCCGAGCGAAAAATTGGGCGGAAACGACAATCCCTTGAGCCGAAATTATTAAAAATATTATTCCTAAAACTAATTTCCCCGCGTCTTTAAAAAAGAGTTTTAATTCTTTCGCGATTGGAATTTGGCGAGTCTGGCGGTCATTGTAAATTTTGGCAAATCTTTCTTTTTTGGAAAAAAGCCAATAAACATAAAAAGCGAAAAATGCCATCAACAATAATCCGTCCGCTCTTGAAAGCGTATTGTCCCTAATTAGCAATAATGGCAAAATGGCGGCTGCTATCGTAAAAACCAAAGTTGTTTGCGCCATTCGGCTTTCCGCCGGAATTTCTCTATTTTTGGCGGCCAAAACACCGAGAGCCACCGCCAAGGTCATGGCAATTAAATTGTTTCCGGCGATATCGCCGAAAGAAAGTTGGGGGATTCCTTTCAAAGCCGAAGTTATCCCGATAAAAAGATTGGGCAAGGAGGCGGCGAAAGCCATTACGAAAAAGGCGACCACGAATTCCCGCCAGCCGAGGAATTTGGCGATTCTCATCAATCCGCCGATAATCCACTCGCCGGAAAAATAAAGCAAAACGCAACAGATTATAAAAATTAGAATATAAAACGAAAACATATTTATTATCTTTAAATTAAGAAACGGTTATTTCGCGAATAGCCAATAAAAAGATTTTCTTCAACCCGCTCACGCTCCAATTTCATCGGAGCTGCGCTTCCGTTTGGGTTTCAGAAAAATCTTTTTATTGGCTATTCGCGGCTTGGCTTCGTAATGCAAAGTTGTTATTTTTCCGATTTTATTCTGAAAAACCATTTAATGATTTCAATCAAAACCAAATTTATCAACCCCAAGCCCAAAAGCAGCGTCCAGTCAAAAAAATTCAAAGGCGTGGTTTTCAATAAATTCTGAAGGAAGGGCAAATAAATGGCCAAAAACAACATTCCCAAGCTGAAAATCATGCAACCGACTAAATATAAATTGGAAAACGGATTATATTGCCAGATATTTTTTCTTAAATTTTTGCAGGAGATGGCGTAAAAAACGGTATCAATGGCCAAAGCGGCAAAAACCACGGTCCTGATTTCGGGCAAGGGCATTTCTATTTTTAACAGATACAGAAACAATCCCAAAATAACTAAATCGGTAAAAATGCCGAAACCAAAAATTATCGTTTTCATTTGAGGAGTCAAAAGCGGACGGTTCGGATGTTCCGGTTTTCTCCCCATCAGGTCTTTCTCTTTCGGTTCAAAAGCCAAAGCAATCCCCTGGGGACTGCCTTCAATCAAATTTTCCCACAAAATTTGGACGGGAAGAATCGGCAAAGGCAAGCCCCCGACAAGACTGGCGCCGATTAAAATTATTTCCGAGAAACTTTGGGAAACCAGCAAGGTAACCGTTTTTCTGATGTTATCAATAATGACCCGGCCTTCTTCAACCGCGGCCACGATAATTGAAAAATTGTCGGTCAAAAGAATCAAGTCGGAAGCTTCTTTCGCCACATCGGTCCAGGAACCAAGAGCCACTCCGATGTCGGCTTTTTTAAGAGCCGGCGCGTCGTTGACGCCATCGCCGGTCATCGCCACCACTTCTCCCCTTGCCTGCCAGGCCTCTATAATTTTTAATTTTTGACCGGGTTCAACCCGAGCATAAATTTCAATATCTTTCAATTTCTCCCTAAATTCCGCCTCGCTTAATTTTTCCAGTTCGCTTCCCTCAATAATATTTTCTTCTTTGGCCGGCAAGCCCAGTTCTTCGGCAATCGCTTTAGCCGTCAATCTGTGGTCGCCGGTGACAATAATCGGCCTCATCCCGGCCTGCCGGCAAATTTTCATCGCCTCTTTAACTTCTTTCCGGATAGGGTCGTGAATGGCGATAAAAGCCCCAAAAGTCATTGCTTCTAAATCGGTATCTTTGATTTCTCCGACATTTGCGGTCGGAGTCCCGACCCCTTTGGGCGTCGGGATTAAATTTTTTATTTTCTTATAAGCGCAACCCAAAACCCGGGAACCGCGGGAAGCCAAATGGTCAACTTTTTGGCTAAGCTGATTAAAGCTTTTCAAAGACAATTTGGACATCTTTAAAATTATTTCCGGCGCTCCTAAAACGTATAAAATATTTTTTTTATCGGAAAAACGGTGAAGGGTGGCGGAATATTTATGAACCGGGTCAAAAAACCGTTCGTCAATTTTGGGCTGTTTTTCTTCCAATTCTTTTTTTGAAAATCCGGCTTGAATACCGGCCAAAAGCAACGCCCTTTCCATCGGCCTCCCCCGAACAATCCATTTATGAAGTTCGTCTTCGGAATTTTCAATAAAAGCCTCGGTGGCCAACATTCCGATTTTTAAAGCCAAGATATGAGATTCAGAACTGTTTCCGTCAATTTCCTCCGAATATTTCAAACCATCGGTAAAGATTTCCTTGGCTTCGCTGAAAATACCCGCCACTTGCATCCTGGCTTCCGTCAAAGTGCCGGTTTTATCGGTGCAAATAATAGAAGTACTGCCCAAAGTTTCGGCGGCAACCATTTTTCTGACCAATCCTCGCTTTTTCAAAATCCTTTGCATACCAATAGACAAAATAACGGTGATGGCTACCGGCAATCCTTCAGGGATAGCCGCCACGGCCACGGCCACGGCCGTCAAAAACATTTCAAAAATTTCCCGACCGGTCGTTATTCCCAGAACGAAAACGAAAAGAGAAAGAAAAACTATTAAAACTCCGATGGCTTTGCTTAAATGAATTACTTTTTTCTGATAAGGCGTTTTTTCTTCTTTAGTTCTTCCAATCATTTCCGCCACTCGGCCAATTTCCGTTTTCAATCCGGTTTCAGTTACAATTACTCTCCCCCGGCCGTCTTCAACCACGCAGCCCATAAAAACCATATTGTCCCGGTCGGCCAAAAGAGTTTTTTCCGGCAAAACTCCGGTTATTTTTTCAGACGGAAACCATTCGCCGGTCAAAGAGGCCTCGTTAATTTTTAAATTATGGCTTTCAATCAGTCTTCCGTCAGCCGGAACCTTGTTTCCCGGATGCAATAAAATTAGATCGCCCGGCGTTAATTCTTCCTGGCTGATTTCTTTTTCCCCGCCGTTTCTCACGACATAAGTCCTGACTTTTGCCAATTTTTTCAGTTCGGCCAAAACTCGCGATGTTTTGTTTTCTTGAAAAAAACCGAAAACGGTATTTAAAAAAACCGCGCCGAAAATTACAACGGCGTTAGCGTATTCTTTCAAAAGCAAAGTAAGTATTCCGGCAATGACCAAAATATAAATTAAAGGGCTTTTAAATTGCTCTAAGAATATCTTCGGCCTGGATAAGAGTTTTTCTCCGGGCAGTTTATTGAAACCGAATTTTTGTTGCCGTTTTCCGGCTTCTTCTCCCGACAGACCCAGATAAGCATCGCTTTTCAGTTCTCGGATAATTTCCTCAACGGAAAGAGCGTGCCAGTTTTGTTTCATTTTTTATTTTATTTCTTCCGATGCCAAACGTACAAAAGAGGACTGGCAAAAAATATTGAGGAATAAGCGCCGACTATTATTCCCAAAATAAGAGTTAAGATGAAATATTTCAGAGAAAGCGGACCGACAAAATAAAGCGGCGAGATCGCCAAGACCGTGGTTAGGGAAGTATTGATTGAACGGCTAAAGGTCTGCCTGACGGCGGCATTGATTAGTCCGGCAAAATCAAAATGACCTCTGTTGGCCAAAGACAGGTTTTCTCTGACACGGTCAAAAATAATAATAGTATCGTTAATTGAATAGCCCAAAATAAACATCAAGGCAACGATAAAATTGGTATTGATTTCCACTCCCTGCCGCCAGCCCAAAAAAGTCATCAGGCCGATAGGAATGATAATATCGTGAAAAGCGCAAAGAATGACGATAACGCCGTATTTCCATGATTTAATCGGATAAGAAACTTTTCTAAAAGCCCAGGCCACGTAAAACAGGATGCCCAATAAACCGAGAACAAAAGCCCAGATAAAACGTTGCCTTAACTCCCGGCCGATAGTCGGCCCGATGCTTTCAAAACTCCGTTCTTCAACTTCTCCGAATTTTTCTTTCAACACTTGATAATATTTTTGATGATTCTCTTCGGAAATGCTTGAAAACCTTATGATAAAATCCCGGTCGGATAAAGATTTAACTGTTAAATCGGAATAACCCGATATGATTCCCAAAACCGATTTCAGATCGCTATCCTTGACCGCCGGATTTTTTATCTGAATTTGCCAATTGGTGCCGCCAGCCAAATCAATCCCCTGCCTGACGCCGAAAAAGAAGAAAGCGAAAATACTGGCCAAAATCAAAACGCCGGAAAACATAAAGAAAATATTGCGATGTTTGATGATGTTCATAAGTTATTTTTGTTTTTCGTGATTCTTGGTAAACATTTCCAATAAAGATTTGGTGACGGTAATGGCTGAAAACATGCTCATCAAAACGCCGATAAAAAGTGTCAGAGCGAATCCTTTGACAAAACTGGTGGCAAAATAAAACAAAATCACGGCGATAATAATAGTGGTGATATTGGAATCCCGGATGGATGACCAGGCTCGACGAAACCCCTCTTCAATGGCTGCCCTTTTTGACAAGCCCTTTTTTAATTCTTCTTTTATTCTGGCAAAAATCAAAACATTGGCGTCAACCGCCATGCCGATGGAGAGAATAAAACCGGCGATGCCGGCCAAAGTCAAAGTAACAGGAATAAGTTTGAAAATACCCAAAGTCAAAACCGCGTAAATGGCCAACGCCAACGAAGCTATCAGGCCAAGACTTCTGTAATAACCGATTATAAACAAAATTACCAAAAGCAAACCGACAACACCGCCAAAAATTGTCTTTTTAAGGGAATCCGAGCCCAAGCTGGCGCCTATCGTCTGCTGACTGATTAATTTAATCGGCGCCGGCAAAGCGCCGGCGTTAAATCGCTCCACCAATTTCCGGGCGGAATCCGGAGTAAAATTGCCGGAAATCTGGGCTTGGCCGCCGCTTATCGCTTCCCTGACCACCGGTATTTCAATCAGTTCGTCGTCCAAAAAAATCGCCAATGGCTTGCCGACATTCCGGCTGGTCAATTCTTCAAAAATTTTCGCCCCTTCATCGTTAAAAACAATGCTCACCGCCGGTTTGCCTAAATTACCTATGTTCGCCTGCGCGCTTTTGACATAACGACCGGTCAGATTGGTAGGAATAAATTTATAGCTCGCTTCTTTGTCTTCGGTTTTTGGCAGTTCTTCCACTTCTCTAAAATCCAAAAGCGGCGTCTCGCCAATCATGTTAATCGCCTGGTTAATGTCTTTAATGCCGGCCAATTCCACGCTTAAATGGCGTTGTTCTCCGGCATCGGCGGTGTAAATCTGGGGCTCGCTGACGCCAAAAAGATTGACTCTTCTTTCAATGACGTCTCTCAATCCTTCAACCACCGAATCCCGGTCCGGAGTCGCCACCTGGCTAAGGTCAATATCGTAATTCAAAAGACTGCCGCCCACCAAATCCAAACCCAGTCGCCAATCCCGATTAAAACTTTCGGGCAAATGAACCTTGGAACGCGCTTTTATCCAAGCCGGCTGATAACCAAAAAGCCCGGCCAAAATCGCCAATAAAATTATCAAAATGGGAAAAATCGGAAATTTATTTTTTTTCATAATTTCTGGTGCAGTATTCTAAAGATAGTCCGAACGCATTTCGCCGCCGCAGGCGGCGAGGAAGTCCCACCGCGAAAATTCGGAAAGGCGGCGGAGCCGCACGAATGACAATTTTCTCCCTGCGGGAGATCTCCCGTAGGGATGACAAGTTTTTCTTTGGCGGCATTCAATCCAAAATTCGCAAAGCGAATATCTAAATAATACAAGATTATGGCAAAGATTTCAATTTTAGAAAAAGTTAGAGGCCCAAGCGGAGATAATCTCCACAAGGGCCTCGGATGTGAACTCGGAACATGTTGCCGCTCCTTAGTCGCGGCTGGACGACTTCGAGGACGAGGAGTTCTTGAACAGAATCCCCGACAGGAAGACGAGGCCCCACGCCTGCCAGAAGGTGATCGCTTTGAGAGCGAAAATATCGGGCATGAGCCAGTTCCACAGGAAGTAGGTGGGGATTGCACCGACCACTCCCATAAACGCGATGATCACGATTGCGAGAATGCCGATACCGACACCAAGTGCAAGTTTTTCCAACCAATCCATTTTGACCTCCTTATCCATTTTGACCTCCTTAAGGTACAGTTCTCTGTGGCGAATTTACCCCAGAGACTATCAGTTTCTTTAGATTCTGATAGTATCGCTAATATAGCATATATGGGCTTGAAAGTCAAGCCCAATAGAAAAAACCTATCTTTTAAGGCTTTTTCTAGGTTTCAGTATTGGATTAAAAAATTTTCTTCCATCAAAATGCGAAATCGTGAATTCGTTTTTACCCCCAAAATTGAATACCAATTAGTCGCCGAGCTTGCCCCGCCAGCGGGCGGGGCGGGCGAGGCGAACCCTTCAAACTTGCAATTTCCTACGTGGTGCGCCCAGTAGGAATCGAACCTACAACCTTCTCCTTAAAAGGGAGCTGCTCTGCCAATTGAGCTATGGGCGCGTTGAGCTATGGACGAATTTTTATATTATACACCTCTTCATTAATTCTCAAAATATAATTTACTATTGTAATTCCACGATCGTGGAATTACAATAGTAAATTATTTTTACCCGATACTGCTTGTCAACAAACAGAAATAGTTTGGAGTCGCGATGAAAGGCCTACCGATTTTTCAAAATGGCGAAAAAGGCCTCCTGGGGAACGTCAACTGTCCCGATTCTTTTGAGTTTCGCTTTGCCGGCTTTTTGTTTTTTGAGCAGCTTGTCTTTTCTCGTCCTGTCCCCGCCGTAAAGTTTGGCGGTTACGTTCTTCCTGGCCGCCGATACTGTTTCGCGGCTGATAATTTGAGCGCCAACGGTCGCCTGAATGGTTATTTCAAACAGTTGCCGAGGGATGACTTTTTTTAATTCGGCCACCAGCCGCTTGCCCTCAATTTGAATTTCCGCGTTGGGAATGATGAAAGAAAGAGCGTCAACTTTTTTCCCGGCGATTTTAATGTCCATTTTCACCAGGTCGCCGGGGCGATAATCAAGGAAATGATAATTCATTGAAGCGTAGCCGGCGCTGATATTTTTCAGTCCGTTAAAAAAATTATCCAAAAAAGAAGCCAGCGGCATTTCATAAAACAAAATGACATCTTCCGCCAAATATTCGGTTTTTTTGTAAATGCCCCGAAATTTTTTCACCAATTCCATTATCGGACCGAGATACTGGACGGGAGAAAACACTTCTATCCTCACCCACGGTTCTTGAATGGCGACGATTTCCCCGGCATCGGGAAATTCTTGAGGCGAATGAACAAATTTTTCCCGATTACCATTTAAAATTACCTGATAAGAAACGCTGGGCGCGGTCACAATCAAATCCAAATCATATTCCCTTTCCAGTCTTTCTTTTATTATTTCCAAATGAAGCATCCCCAGAAATCCGCAACGAAAACCAAATCCCAATTCCGAAAAACCCTCCGACTTGAAAGTGAAAGCGGCGTCGTTTAACGACAGCTTGCCGAGAGCTTCTTTGAATTTTGAATAATCATCGGCATCGGTGCAGTAAAAACTGGCGAAAACCATCGGTTGGGGTTCTTTGTATCCTTTCAAAGGCTCAACGTCGGAACTTGAAACTTTCGTTACGGTATCCCCCACCCGGCAATCCTTAACTTCTTTAAAACCCGTTATAATATAGCCGGTTTCCCCGACTCCCAAGCTCTCCACCGGGGAAAAATCCGGCTTGAAAATACCCACCTCCAAAACAATGGATTCTTTTTTGGTGCTCAAAAGTTTTAGCTCGTCTCCTTTTTTTATCTTGCCGTCAAAGATTCTGACAAAAGCGATTACTCCTTTATGCTGGTCAAAAAGAGAATCAAAAACCAAAGCCCGCAAAGGTTTGTTGATATCGCCGGTTGGAGCCGGAATTTTTTCAACTATGGCTTCCAAAACCCTGTCAACATTAATCCCTGATTTAGCGGAAATAAAAATCACTTCCTCTTCTTTCACGCCGACCAATTCCGCCAATTCCCGGCCGAATTTTTCCGGTTGAGCGTTAGGCAGGTCTATTTTATTTATGACCGGAATCACCGCCAAACCCTCCTCTTTGGCTAAAAAATAATTAGCCAGGGTTTGGGCCTGGATTCCCTGGGTCGCGTCGCAAAGTAAAATCGCCCCCTCGCAGGCGTTCAAACTCCGGGAAACTTCATAAGAAAAATCAACATGGCCGGGAGTATCAATCAAATTCAGAATATATTCTGAATTTGATAATTTAGAATTATGGATTAAGAATTCAGAATTATTTTCATTCTGCGTTTTGCATTTCGCATTTTTAATTTTCGGATGATATATCATCCGAACGGGGTGCATTTTTATGGTGATGCCCCGTTCTTTTTCCAAAGACATGCTGTCCAAATACTGCTCCCGAAGCTTCCCTTTAGGCACGGTTTCGGTTATTTCCAAAAATCGGTCGGCCAAAGTGGATTTTCCATGGTCTATGTGGGCGATGATGCAAAAATTTCTAATGTTATCCATTAATAAGCTTTAAAATATTTTCCCCGAATTCTTCGGCCGCGACTGGACCATTGGCGGTGATGATTTTTCCGTCAACAACCACATTTTTATCAACAAATTCGGCGCCGTTCTTTTCTAGAATTTTTATCGGCTCTTTATCCGAAAAATTTCTCCAAACCGTCGCTTTTTTGTTTTTCAGCGCTCCGGCTTTGGCCAAAATCACCGGCGCGACGCAAATAGCCGCTAAAATTTTATTTTGCCTGATTGTTTCCCGAACTAAATCGTAAGAAATTTCATTATCAAGATATTCCAGGGCGCCGCCTCCGCCAATAAAAACAACGGCGTCAAAATTAACCGGCTTAACTTCCGCCACCGGCAAATCCACACCTGCTTTGAAACCAAAAACTCCCTCGGCTGTCCCTTTTTGACCGGCCGCGGTTTTAACTTCCATTCCTCCGTCTTCCAAAGTCTCTTTGGTAACAAAATATTCTCTATCCTGAAAATTTTGGTCGGCGATAATCAAGACTGCCTTTTTCATATAATATAGTTTAAATTTTTTAAAGAATTTATCAAGGCGATATTAATTTGCCTTTGCGACTTTCCTTATATAAAATAAAGATATTCCGCGGTAGCTCAGTGGTAGAGCGACTCCCTGTTAAGGAGATGGTCGTAGGTTCGAATCCTACCCGCGGAGCCAAGAAACTAGATACAAACTCAAATTTTGAAGTTGAGAGGGTTCGCTCGCGCGGATGAGGGGCCTGGGGAGGAATCCGCACGGGCTTCGGCTTTCTTTTTTGAAAAAATTGGCGGCTAATTAATTATATTGTGTTGTTTCAAAACTTCTAAAAAAGAAGGAGTTGCAAATCCCATTGAATAAGTTGCGTGCAGTACCTCAATGAAAGCTTTTTCTTTATAAATTTTTAATTGTTTTGCGCCCTCATCCGGAATTGCAATTTCTCTTGTGTTGATTTGCGACGATTTACATCCCTTTACGATTGAAACAACACGTCCAGTTTTTATATCAAATATCGGGCCACCGCTATTTCCTGGGTTGAAAGCCATCGTAAATTCATATAATGAATGTTTTTCAGATGTTTTGTATCTACAATTTATTACGCCTTTGTCAGTTCGTAATAACATATTACCGATACGTGGCTTACTCAAATCGTGATTATCAAATTCTAGTTTACTTAATGGATACCCCAAAACTCCAACTTCTGTTCCAATCGGCAAGAAATCTTTTGATATTCTGATAAAGTCATTTTTATCGGTAAATATTTTATCTCCACTTTTATAAAATTCTTCATCAAGATATATAACAGCTAAATCTATACCAGAATAAACAAAAATTTCCTTATCTAATTTAGGCTCAAAAATTCTAAAGTGCCATTGGCTGTCGTCGTCGTGTCTAAGTAGATAATATTTATCTCCCTCTTGGTGATTAAATAACTCGCCTTTTTCTGGATCGTTAATTACATGTCCAGCAGTTAAAAAACGATTCGGAGCGGCGACAAAACCAGTTCCTAAAGTTATCCAATTTATACCATCCTTACCATTGAGTGCAGTTTTTCTACCCCTAATAACTACATAGACGGATTTTTTTAGCCATTTCAGGCAATCTACGAAATTATGAAAACTTTCCGGTCGTTTCGGTAGCTTGGGTCCTTTATATTTTTTGTTTCTTTTTGACATAATTTTGATCTGTGGATAACTTGACTTTGATTTTCTACTTTTGTTCTATTATAATTGATGTGTAGTAAACAGGTCAAGTCTATATGTTAACAAAACGTCAAAAAGAAGTCCTAGACTTCGTAGAAAGTTACTCACAAAAGAAAGGGTATGCTCCTTCTTTTGAAGAAATCAGAAGGCGACTCAAACTCGCTTCTGTTTCAACTATTCATTTTCATATCTCAAAACCTAAAGAAGGTGGCTACGTAGGAAAAATAGAAAATAAAGCCCGCGCTATTAGTGTTGCATCCAAAGAACCAATGGTAAAAATTCCTTTGCTTGGCACTATCGCGGCTGGTCAACCGATTGAGGCAATTGAAAACAAGGAAACAATCGCTGTACCAAAATCCCTAATTCCCTCATCTGCAGAAGTTTATGCTCTCCGCGTCGTTGGTAAAAGTATGATTGATGAAAATATAAATGATGGCGATATCGTTTTAGTGCGCCAACAAGAAACAGCAGAGAATGGACAAAAGGTGGTGGCTCTCATAGATAACCACGAAGCGACCCTAAAGAAATTTTATAAAGAGAGAGGACATATCCGATTACAACCTGCCAACAAAAGTATGGAGCCACTCATATTTAGAAACGGACGAGACGTGTCAATTCAAGGGATTGTTCTTGATGTTATTCGTGAGGAAAATCCAGTTGCTATCTCATTTCCGGAAGTTAAAACAGAAATTAAACAATACAAGAAACTCCCCTTGAATAAAATTATCTGCGGGGATGCGATAGAGATAATGCGGACAATGCCCGCTGATTCAGTTGATTTGGTTATTACATCTCCACCATATGATGATTTGAGAAACTACAATGGGTATTCTTTTAATCTTGATGGTATAGCAAGGGAGTTGTTTAGGGTTATGAAAAAAGGTGGAGTTGTTGTATGGGTTGTCGGAGATCAAACAATTAAAGGAGACGAAACAGGAACATCTTTTAGACAGGCTCTGCATTTCAAGCAAGTTGGTTTTAATCTTTTTGATACAATGATATATCTAAAAACTCCTCGGGGTGCTGTTGGAAATAATAAGACATATTGGCAGACATTTGAGTATATGTTTGTGTTGAGCAAGGGTACTCCAAAGACAATAAATCTCCTAAAAGACAGAGAAAATAAAGATGAGCGGGATGGTGATAACGGTACAAAAAGACTATCTGATGGCTCGTTATTAAAATTAAAAAGAGCCGGATATTCTAAATATGGTAGACGAACAAATGT
>MFKM01000027.1 GCA_001779575.1 Candidatus Jorgensenbacteria bacterium RIFCSPLOWO2_12_FULL_42_11 | reverse complement strand
CGTGGTTTTGGACAAAATCGGCCAAAATGAATTTGAAAAGAAAGAGTTTTTCGGTTTCAGCTTTGTGCCGTTGATTAAAGAGTAAGGGGGGTTATACCTGACGCTTGACACCCGATACTTGACGCTATATTATCAGGATAATCCGCAGACAGCAGGTTTGCCCGCCATAGCTTTAAAAGAAGGCGCGCGACTAAATCCTGCCGAGGAAAACTTAAAAGCTTTTGGCTTTTAGAAATTACCCGCGGCTTTCAGCCGTATTTTTTTAGGATATGAAATCAAAAGAACAAAAAAATAAAGAAATTAAAGCCGGTGAAGAACTTTTTGGAAAAAGCCAGAGTTTGATTTTTGTTGACTTCGGCAAAATTCCCACTCAAAAGATTTTATCGCTTAAGAAAAAACTTAAAGAATTGGGCGTTCAGTTTAAAGTTATCAAAAAACGGTTATTGAAAATTATTTTCAAAAAAAGCGAGATTGATTTTGACCCCCAATCCGTGTCCGGGGGACAGATGGGGACGATTTTTGCGCTCAAAGATATCTATTCAACGGCCAGGCTCGTCTACAAATTTTTTGAAAGCATCAAGATACTGGGGGCTTACGATTTGAAAGAAAAACAATTTTTGGAGTCGGATTTGTTCAAAAAAATCGCTCTTTTGCCGTCGCGAGAAGTTTTACTGGCCCAATTAGCCGGAGTTTTAACAGCTCCGCTGAAAATGTTTTTATATATTTTGAATGAAAAATCAAAACAAATGGTCGAAAAATAATCTTTACGAAATACCAATCATTACGAATATACGAATTCGTATATTCGTAAAAAATTCGTACTTCGTAAAATAAATTATGGAAAAATTTAAAGATATAATTGAAAAAGTAGAAAAATTAACCGTTGTGGAGCTCGCGGAATTGGTCAAAAGTTTAGAGGAAAAATTCGGCGTCTCCGTTCCGACGACCATAGGTGTCGGAACGCCGACCTCGGCAGAACCGAGCGTCGGCGCGGCTGAAGAAAAAACCGCTTTCAATGTTGTTCTGAAAGCCAGCGGTGATCAGAAAATCAACGTTATCAAGCTCATCAAAGAAGCTACCGGACTCGGATTGAAAGAAGCCAAAAATATCGCCGATGGAGCGCCTAAAACTGTTAAAGAAGGAATGAAAAAAGAAGACGCTGAAGAATTAAAGAAAAACTTGGAAGCTGTTGGCGCTACGGTGGAAATTCAATAGAAAATGTTCGCTTCATCCACCCCGTTAGATTTAACAACGCGCGATTAGCTTAGTGGTAGAGCGCTGCGTTCACATCGCAGAGGTCGCAGGTTCGATCCCTGCATCGCGCACAGGAAATCTAACGGGGCAAGTTCGTTAATGTTGGTATAATTTTCGCCTATGGAACAAGAAAATCTTGAACAAATAACGCAAACGAAAAGCAATTTTACGGCGCCGATGGCGATTGTGATTGCCGGCGCGCTTATCGCGGGAGCGATTTATTTTGTCGGCGCGCGAGGAAACGGTATTGTCACCGCGCCGCAGCCAAAAGAAACAGCTGGAAATGCGGTTGGATTAGACAGCATGAGTCCTGTTACAAACGCGGACCACATTCGCGGGAATCCAAGCGCGCCGGTTAAAATTGTTGAGTATTCGGATATGGAATGTCCTTATTGCGCGCGATTTCATTCCACAATGCAACAGGTTGTGGCCGAATACGGCAAAAACGGGCAAGTAGCCTGGGTTTACCGCCATTTTCCGCTTGATTCCATTCATTCAAAAGCAAGGCCGGAAGCGGTCGCGTCTGAATGCGCGAACGAACTTGGCGGCAATGACGCGTTTTGGAAATTCGTTGATCGCTTTTTTAAACTGACGCCTTCAAATAATCAAACAGACATTGATGCCGTATTCCCTCAAATTGTTCGTGAAATCGGTCTTGATAAAAACAAGTTTGACGCTTGTCTTGCTAATGGCAAATATGATAATCATATTCAAGATAATCTTGATAACGCCACCGCAACCGGAGGAGACGGCACGCCTTGGAGCATCGTCGTAACGGAAAGCGGCAGAAAATATCCACTTTCCGGCGCGCGGTCATACGCGGAAGTAAAACAACTTATTGAAATCGCGTTGCGAGACAAATAAATGGAAAATAATCAACCGGTTCAACAATTAACAAAGAAAGAAAAAAAAGAATTACGTTATAAACAGCGCGCCGAAGAGAAGCAAAAATTCGGGCAGCGGCGCGCCGGAAAACGCGTCTTGAAAATCGCGCTCGCGGTTATTATCATAGGCGGCGGTCTCGGAAGCTTTATCTGGTATTTAGCCACTCGTCCTGTAATTCCGGAAACGGAAATCGTTTCCCGAAACGGTTTGCATTGGCATTCGGAACTGTCAATTTTCGTGAAAGGACAAAAGCAGGAAATACCCGCGAATATCGGCATGGGCGCCGTAGAGCAGCCGGTTCATACCCACGAGGCAGGCGGCGTTATTCATCTTGAATTTCAGGGGCTGGTTCATCAAGATGATTTAAAGATTGGCCGTTTTTTTAAGATTTGGGGCAAAAACTTTATGGAATTTGGGCCGTCAATAAATATGACTGTTAATGGAGAAAAAAACGGCGAGTTGGAAAATTACCGAATGAAAGACGGCGACAAGATTGAATTAAAATACGAATAACGCGTTATGATTAAAAAATAAAAATAATTCTTTTTGCCTAATCAGTCCCGGCATTGCGTCGGGGCTGATTTTTTTTGGCAAGGTGGATAACTTGTGCATAACCTTGGTCCGCCAATCGGTGGATTAATCAAAAAACCGCATGAATAAAGGCCGTATTGGTCGGTGGACTAAAGGGGTTTGCTTTTGACTTATTTATTTTGGTGGTGTATCATAAAATAAAAGTGGGGAATTGTGGATAAAGATGTGGATAAGTACCCCAAATTGTGGATAACTTAAATGTATGTTCATAGGCGAATATCAACATAATTTAGATTCCAAAGGAAGATTGGCAATTCCGGCGAAATTTCGCGATAGATTAATCGGAGGCGCGATTATAACCCGCGGGCTTGATCATTGTTTATTTGTTTTCACTTTAAAAGAATGGGAAGTTTTGGCGCAAAAATTAATTGCTTTGCCATTGGCCCAGTCAAACTCCCGGGCATTTGTTCGTTTGATGCTGGCCGGAGCTATGGATGTGGAAATTGACAAGCAGGGAAGAATCTTAACTCCCGATTATTTGAGAAAATACGCCGGGCTGAAAAAACAAGTGGCGATTGCCGGTCTTTATAACCGGATTGAAATTTGGGATTCCGAAAAATGGCAGGATTATAAAAATAAAACCGAAGGGTCGTCGGATGAAATAGCGGAGAAGTTAGGGGAGTTGGGGATTTAGCCGATAGGGGCTAGCGGTTAACATGCATATCCCTGTTCTTTTAAAAGAAGCAACAGCCGTTTTAAATCCAAAACCCGGAGAATTTTTTATTGACGGAACGGTTAACGGCGGGGGGCACGCAGTCGCGATTTTGGAAAAAATTTCGCCGGCTGGAAAATTTTTGGGAATAGACTGGGACGAAAACGCGATCGAAAGATTAAAAATTGAAGGATTGAAAAATTGTAAAAATGCAATTTTGGTTCAGGGTAATTACGCGGATTTGCCGGAAATTTTAGAAAAAATAAGGAAAGCCGATCCTTCAATTCCGCTCAGGGCAAATGGATTGTTGCTTGATCTGGGAATGTCTTCCGAGCAATTGGAACATTCGGGCAGGGGATTCAGTTTTAGAAAAAATGAGCCGCTTATCATGCAATACCAGTCTTCTTCCGAAATATTAACAGCGGCGGAAATAATCAATAGTTTTAAAGAAGAAGAATTAGCGGATATTTTCTTTAAATACGGCGAAGAAAGATTTTCCCGGAAAATTGCCAAAGAAATAATCAAAGAAAGGCAAAATAAAAGAATTTTAACGACTTTTGAGCTGGTGGAGATTATTAAAAAAGCGGCGCCGAAAAACTACGAGAAAGGAAGGATTCACCCGGCCACCAGAATTTTTCAGGCTTTGCGGATTTATGTTAATTCAGAATTAGAAAATTTAGAAAAATTATTAAAAAATTTAGATAAGATTTTCCCGTCAGAGGCGAATCAGCCTTTGGCTGAAAAACCAAAAGGTCGCGTCGCCATCATTTCATTCCATTCCCTGGAAGACCGTTTAGTAAAAAACTATTTCCGGGAAATGGCTAAGCAGGGGAAAGCGGAAATATTAACCAAAAAACCAATAAGGCCGACATTTCAAGAAACCCAGGCCAATCCGCGAGCCAGATCCGCTAAAATGAGAGCCGTAAAGCTTCGCTTTAATTCAGAATTAAGAATGTAGAATTAAAAATTAATCTGCGAGAATTCTTAATTCTTAATTTGTAATTCTGAATTAGCGAAATGAAATTTCGCTTATGACCATCATTCAGCCAGCTAAAAACAAAAACAAGTTAGGCCCGATAATTCTTTTGATTGCCATCTTCCTTATGGCCGGTTTTTACATTTATGAATATAATCGCGTAGTTGTTCTTAATCACCGTATTCAATCAATGGAAAGCGCTGTGGCTGGTTACGAGGTGGACAACTCCGACTTAAAAAGCCAATTTTATAAATTAATTGATTCGGCTCGTTTGGAAAAGTTAGCCAAAGAAAATGGTTTAGTTTTGGAACAGCATCCCCAATACCTGGGAGTTAATTTCTAAGCAAACCAATGAAATTCCGCTCTATTTTTTTAGTGGCAATCTTCACTTTAATTTATGGAGGATTGATTTTCAGGCTTTACAATCTTCAGGTGGAGCGGGGTTTTATTTATTTCGGACGAGTTGAAGCTCGCGATAATATTATAGAAAACAGTAAGCTTGTCAGAGGCGCGATTTATTTTACGGATCGCTACGATAACCAGATTCAAGTGGCTATTAACAAAAAATTTCCGATAATTTACGCCGTTCCCGAAAAAATTACTCAACCGGAAAAAATCGCTGAAACCCTGGCGCCAATTATCGGTTGGAATAAAGAAAAATTAACGGCTTCGCTTTCCAAGCCCGATGATGCTTACGAACTGCTCGCGGAAAAAATTTCAGCCGAACAAATTCAATCGGTGGAAGCCCTCGGTTTAAAAGGGATTTATATTGACACCCAGGATTTTCGTTATTACCCTTTCCGGGGCTTGGCTTCCCAGCTCATTGGCTTTTTCGGGTTTAATGAAAAAAATAATCAGCCCGTCGGCCTGTATGGCTTGGAAAGTTTTTATAATGACAAATTAAAAAATAATGAAGATTTGATTTTGACCGTTGACCGCAATCTTCAAGCCCAAGCGGAAGAGGTTTTGGGCAATTTGATAACAAAATTCCAAGCGACCGGCGGGACGGCCATTATCCAAAAGCCGGCGACCGGAGAAATCTTGGCTTTAACCAATAAACCTGATTTTGACCCCAATGATTACAATCAGGCTGAAGTGAGCTCGTTTTTAAACCCGGCCATCAAGAGCCTTTATGAACCGGGCTCGGTTTTAAAAATTATTACTATGGCGGCCGGACTGGACAGCAAGAAAATTACGCCGGAAACAACTTTTTACGATAACGGCTCCGTTACTTTAAACGGCAAAACTATTGAAAATTGGGACAAGAAAGCTCATGGCAAAATAACCATGACCAATGTTATTGAGGAATCTATCAATACCGGAGCGGTTTGGGCCGAAAAGACGACAGGCCACGATTTGTTTTATGATTATCTTGTGAAATTCGGACTGAACAAGGCGACCGGCATTGATTTCTCGCAGGAACGAATCGGAAACTTAGCCAATTTGGAAAAGAAGCAAGCCCGCGATATTGATTTTGCCACTGTTTCCTTCGGCCAAGGGATAGCCGTTACGCCTTTGGAATTAATCAACGCTTTTTCGGCCATCGCTAACGGCGGCAATTTAATGAGGCCGTTTTTGAACGCCGAACTTAAACCGAAAATCATAACGCGGGTTATAAGCCCGGAAACCAGCCGCCAGTTGAAGGAAATGATGGTTTCGGCGGTTGAAAAAGCGCGGGTGGCGGCTATTGCCAATTACCGGGTGGCGGGCAAAACCGGCACCGCCCAGGCGCCGGATTTCAAAAACGGCGGTTATACCGCGGATGTCATCAATACTTACATTGGTTTCGCTCCCGCGAATAACCCCCAATTTGTTATTTTATTAAAAATTGACAAACCACGGGGAGCGCCCCTGGCCGGTTTAAGTGTCGTTCCCGCTTTCAAGGAATTGGCCCAGTTTGTTTTAAATTACTACAATATTCCTCCGGACAAACTGGTAATTAAGTAAATTACCGTAATTACCGTCATTACGATAAAATCATGAAAAATATTTTTTTACGAATTTTAAAATTGATTTTAAAAAAGTTGGCCAAAGCCGTCGTTCGGCGTTATCAGCCGGGGATTGTGGCCGTAACCGGCAGTGTTGGCAAAACTTCCACCAAAGAAGCCATCAGAGCCGTTCTTTCCAAAGAACGAAAAATCAGGGCGAGCAGCGGTAATTTTAATAACGAAATCGGAGTGCCTCTGACAATTTTAGGCGATTGGCAGGAAATTAAAAAACCGGCTTTTTTGTTTTGGTTTAAGGTGGTCATTGCTTCGTTGTTCCGAATTTTAATTCCGCGCAAATTTAGTTCTCTAAAATATCCGGAAATTTTGGTTTTGGAATACGCCGCCGACCGGCCGGGAGACATGAAATATCTTTTGGGAATAGCCCAGCCGCAAATCACGGTGGTTACCGCTATCGGAGAAATTCCCGTCCACGTGGAGTTTTATTCTGGACCGGAAGCTTTGGTCCGCGAAAAAGCCAAGCTGGTTGAGCAACTGCCCACGGTCGGATTCGCTATTTTAAATGCCGATGACCCATTGGTGTTGGAAATGAAAAATCAGACTCGGTCCCAGGTGATGACTTTCGGTTTCGGCGATGCCGCCCAGGTGAAAATTACGGGGTTTGAAAATGTTTCCAACGGCGAACCCACGGGCATTGTCTTTAAATTAGGATATGGCGGCAGTTTCGTTCCCGTCAAAATAAACGGCGTTTTTGGCAAAGGCCAGGCTTACGCCGCCGTGGCTGCCGCTTGCGTTGGATTGATTTTCGGCATGAATTTGGTTAAAATTGCGGAAGCTTTGGTTTTGAATTTTCAACCGCCTTCAAGAAGAATGAACTTGGTTTCGGGCGTTAAGGGGACGTTTATTATTGACGACAGCTATAATGCTTCGCCGCTTTCCGCAAAAGCCGCCTTGGACACGCTTCGGGATTTGAAAGCCAAAAGGAAAATCGCTGTTTTGGGCGACATGCTTGAAATCGGGAAATACAACCTGGAAGCTCACGAAGAAATCGGGAAATTTGCCGCCGGTTTCGTTGATTTGCTGGTGACCATCGGCCCTCGGGCTAAATTTATCGCTGAAGCCGCCAGCAAAGCCGGATTAGCCAAAGAGAATATTTCTAGTTTCCTTAGATTAGCCAAAGAGAATATTTCTAGTTTCCTTA
>MFKM01000026.1 GCA_001779575.1 Candidatus Jorgensenbacteria bacterium RIFCSPLOWO2_12_FULL_42_11 | reverse complement strand
CGCCATCGGATTCAGCCCGGATTTTGCCCTGATGGGCTTCAACAATTTCTTTGCTGATGTAAAGGCCCAAACCGCTGCCATGAATGGTTTCTCCGGCGCCCCGAGAAAATTTTTGGAATAATCCTTGAGTCGTGTCGCGGCTCATTCCTTGGCCGGAATCACTCACCGCGATTATCGCTTTCTCCTTGCTTTCAACGCTTATTTTCACGTATCCCTTGTCGGTATATTTTATGGCGTTATCAATTAAATTTTGAAAAACCTGGCTCAATTTATAAGTATCGCCGTCAACGTAAATTTCCGCGGGCGAAGATTCAAAAATCAAATCCAAATTTTTCTGGCGGGCGAATATTTGAAACCCGTCAATGATATCTTTCAAAAACCTGTTTAATTCAAGTTTCTGAAATTCATAATGCATCTTTCCTTCCTCAAGATGATGAAGGTCCAAGAGATTATTCAGCAACATCACTAATTTGCCAGCGGCGGCTTTAATTTTTTTGAAAACATCCGAAACCGCTTCGGCGTCGCAAATGGTTTTATCTTCCACCAGAGAAGCGTATCCTTTTATGACAACCAACGGATTTTTAATCTGGTGAGCCACAATTGACAAGAGCTCGGTCTTGAATTCGCTTAATTTCTGAATTTCTTCTCTTTGCCGGACTTCTTTCAAAACACTGCGGATTAATAAAAACCCGAAGAAAATTAATAATATCAAAAAGCCGCCGTTGATGAATCTTTCATGGGAAGTTACGGAGAGCAACAGCCGAATAAGAGTAAAAATCCAGATAGCAAAAACCAAAAGCTCGGTGGCGATAACACGGATGTTAAAAAGATGATGCTTCGCGATTGCGTAACCCATGGCAATGATAAAAATAATTGAGCTAGGAGAATCAAAAGAAATAAGGGTTGTAATTCCAAATAACGGCAAAATAAAACTGACAATAGAAACAACTATTGCGAAACTAGACACGCCGAATATCACATACCTTAATTGGAGTCTTTGAGCGTCTGTTGATTTTTTGAAATAGGCAAACAGTAGATATAACATATAAAAAATAATCGCTAAAGAATAACCGGAGTAAACTGGGTAAAAAATACCAAATGTTCCTTTAAAACTTCCGATCAATCCTTTTTGGGTGTCTTCAATGATAAAATTAGTAAAATATGTCAGGAAAAATAAAATTCCCGCGGGAAAACAAATAAAAAAATAGTGCTGTTTTTTAACTTCTTTTCTCACCAAATTTAAAATCCAAATGAGAGCGGTTGGGGCAACGAGCACTCCGGCAGCATAACTATTTTTCACCCAAAAGTCCCAAGGTTCTAAAGCCATAAGAGGGTTGGAAACAACCCAGTACGCTGTAATAAAAACAAGCAAGGCAAAGAGTTGGCTCAATCTTTCCTTTCGACCCTGCAACCAAACGCAAAAACCAACAACAAGCTCAAGCGTGGCTGCAATAAAAATTATAAAAGAGGTAATGGGCATAATCTAAAAATTACTTTTTTCTTAAATCATCAATAGATTTATTTTTTAACCATTGAATGGATTTTTGAATACCATATTCTAAGGAAGTGCTTGGTAAATATCCCAAAATTTTCTTTGCTTTTTCAGTATTTACTTTTATGCTTCTTCCTGTCATTTCTACGACAGTTCGTGTCAATAGCGGACGTTTTTTCTTTTTTAGAGTTTTCGCCATCCCTTCCATCATTATGGCTAAAAAATAAGCAGTTGTATAAGGCCAGGTTAAAAAATGCTTCTCTTTTATCCCCATACCCGCAGATATATACCTAACTAACTTTTCCCAAGTGATTTCGCCATCGGATATTAAAAAAATCTCTCCGCGCGCGGCCTCAATTTCTCCAGCTTTAATGATCGCATTACTAAGATTATCACTATAAACCAAAGGCACAAAATTTTTTGAACTTCCAATAAATATCATCAGGCCTTTTTTGACTTGATAAGCAATTTCCGGAAAAAATGTCGTATCTCCTGGACCGTAAATCCATGATGGACGAATAATAACAAAATCCAAACCGTTAGTTTTGCTATTCAAAACCAATTTTTCTGCCTGAACTTTTGTATATCGGTAAGGAGCTTTTGAAAATGTATACTTCGTAGTTTCGTCTATACAAAAATGATGTTCGTAGTCTGAAACATCAACGGTACTAATGTGGATAAATTTTTTTACTTTATTAGCGATTGCCACCTCTAAGATATTTTTTGTTCCCTGAACATGCACATTTTCATACAACGATTTAGGGGCCCAATCGGTAACAACGCCGGCAAGGTGATAAATCTTATCCACTCCACTTAAAGCGTTTTCAAATGTTTTTCTATCTCGAATATCACCGACAATTTTTTCAATCAATGGATTATTAATTTTTGATTGACTGACGGAACGAACCAAAACTTTTACTCTGTCTCCCTTGCGTATTAGTAAAGGAATAAGCGATTGCCCCAAGAACCCTGTTCCTCCTGTAACAAACACAGTTTCCATAATGGAAAAATCTAAATGAGATTAAATTTTTTACCTATATCAGAAGATACATTCAATAAAATATCAACCTGCTCTCTTGTGTGGGTCGCCATTAAAGAAAAACGAATTCTTTCTTTTCCTTCCGGCACCGCTGGTCTTCTGATGCAAGGAGCGAGAATATTATTGTCAACAAGAGCCGAATAAAATTTTATCGCTTTTTCTTCCGAGCCAATAAATAAAGGCACGATAGTGCTTTCCTGCCCCAATACCGTGAAGCCTAGTTTCTTTAAATTACTTCTTAAATATTCCGCGTTAGTTAATACTTGTTGGCGTAAATGATCTCCGTTTTCAACGATTTTTAGCGCCTCTATTAATCCGACAACGATTGCCGGTATAATCGGGTCTGAAAAAATATAACTCCTGGCGGTAATACGAAGATAATCGGTAATTGATTTATTCGCGACGACAAATCCGCCAATACTTCCGAATGCTTTTGTAAAGCTACCCATAGCTAGGTCTATGTTTTTTGCCACCCCCAAATGATGGGCCGTGCCAGCGCCTTTTGCTCCCAATATCCCTGTCCCGTGGGCGTCATCAACCATTATTAAGGCATTGTATATTTTTGCCAATTCCGCGATTTCTTTTAATTTGGCAAGGTCGCCGTCCATGCTAAAAACTCCATCGGTCAATATCAGCTTTCTTTTTTGCCTGCTTGCCTTTAAAATCCTTTCCAGCTCACCCATATCGCTATGTTTATAAACTGTTCTTTCCGCGCTAGCCAGCCTTACTCCATCAATGATGCTGGCATGATTTAACGCATCGCTAATAATTATTCCCGGCTTTTCATTAAATAAAGTAAAATAAGGAAAAGGATCTGCCAGCATTCTGATAACGCCTACGTTGGCCAAAAAACCAGAAGAGAATGTGATAGAATCTTCGCAATCTAAAAATTGAGCTAGTTTTTTTTCAAATTCCACCTGAACATCTAAAGTGCCTGACAAAAGACGGGTGCTGCCAGAACCGACCCCGTATTTCTCTATGCCCTTAATCACTGCCTGCTTGATACGATAATCGCCAGCTAATCCTAAATAATTATTTGAACTAAAAGTCAAATATTTTTTGCCATTAATTATAATTTCCGGCGATGACGATGGACCGTCAATGGTATAAATTGCCGGATAAAGATCTTCTTTTCTGATAAAATCTAAATAAGTCTTAAAATAATTAGTTCCTTTGTCGAATCCGGTTTCCTTGCCGATTCTATTAAAAAATTTCAAAATTTTATTAAGCATAAAGTTTGCCAAATCTCCAAACAAAAAAGCGCCATTTAATAGCGCTTTTAAGACAAAATCATTTGCCGGCCGTTGCGGTGGACGAGCCCTGAAAATTGCTTGATTGTCTTTTTCCAACCGACGGCTTTCATATTGAATATAGTACAAGATCGTAAAGAAAAATCAACTTGAAAAATATTTTTTGCCATATAATTAATTTTTCATAGATATTTTCGAGATAAAGCTTTTATTAAATCTTTTTCTTCCTCAATTTTTTTGAATCTTTTATAATTCCACTTGAATACCCCCTCGGGTTTTAAATAAATGTTTCCCGCGCATGCCAACATGGCCATTTGAGGTAAAATTTCTATGTCTTTTTTTGATAATTTAATTTTTTGATAATAATTTTTCAAAAAAAGCTCAAATTCGCTTTTTAAAAAAATGGCTTCCGATCTGTGCTTCGTTCTCATCCCAAATCTAGAAAAATCAAAAGGGGTAAAGTTAAACATAAAAGCAATCATTTGGCCAAGATCATAAACAATCGGACCCCGCGAGATGTCATCAATATCAATTAAAAAAAGTTTTTTTCTGCCCAAAACATTGAAATAACTAATATCGCCATGAACCAAACCGGTTGTCGCGCCAAATATAGGCGAAAATGAACTGCAAAAACTGATTATTTCTTTTCTGATTTTGATATCTATCTTCTTTTTTGAAAAAGTTGCTTTCAGTCTTTCAATTTTTCCTTTAATATCTAATTTGGGAATTTTACTGTTTCCAATTTTGATTTTGTGAAATTCACCGACAACGCGACCAAGCTCCGAAAAAAAATATCGCGATGGATGATTTTCTTTTTGATCAATAAATTCCGACAAAAACAAGATGTTGCCTGATTGCAGAAAATATTTTTTGTTTGATTTTGCGCTAATAATAGCAGGAATATTAACGCCTTGTTTCTTAATTTTAGATACAAATTCCAATCTAACAATCAATTCTCTATTGCCTGGAACAACCTTAAGAACATATTTATTTTTGTCGTTCCCAATTAAAAAAGCTTTCCGCTTTTCTCGTGTCTCAAATTTCTTCAAAAAAACAGGATTTTTGAAATTATATTCTTTTTTGATTTTTTCAATTATTGAGGAATTCATTATTTTTAAATAATAGCATTTTACTTGCTAAATAAAAAATCGGGAAAGTGAATGAGTCGCTTTCCCGATATGCCATTACTTGGAGTAATTGTTACTTTTGAGAACTACGCGAAGGACATCCAACGCAAGAAGACGCCTTGCTTTTTCTAGCCGATGACCAAACCGTTTTTATCGGTTTTTTCGCTGACTTTTTCATTTTTTACCTCCTTTCTTTTTTGCAAAAGCCACATTTATCGCATTCAACATATGCTCCGGTTGCGTTAATACATTTCCCGCATCGGTATAATTGATACCCGGACAAAAATTAAAAACTTTTTTTGCCGGAATATCTTTCCATTTTAACGACCCGATTTTTAGCATACTTTCCCCATAAACAATTTCCCTGCTTTTCTTTTTTAAAAAAATATTCCCAACTGGCAAAGGCAACTGACTACACGGAAAGACATCGCCGTTTGCTGATATTGCAAATATAGCTTTTCCAGCTTCGCAAACAAGTTCGTTGGAGTTATAATTTTGCGTCTCCGAAATAAAATCTGGGTTTTTCCTTACAAAATCTCTTAGGTTTTCACCAGAAATATTTAATCGGTTCTTTCTCGCCTGACCATAATATTCATTAGCTATCGGCCAAGAAAAATTTTGAGCAATTTTCTTTTTTCGAAAGAAAAGTTTAGCGCTTTCCCATGAAACAAAATTTCTTTTCATTAGAGGCGTTGCCACTTCAACAAAATATCCCATTTTTACCAGTAAATGAAGATTTCCGAGAGTACGCTTTAGCGACCCTGAACTTTTTGTTATATCATCATGAATTTTTGAAACAGCAGAATAAACTGATGTCTGTATTCGGCCTATTCTAAAATTTCCGTATTCATTAGATAGAAACCATTCAGGCAAGTATTGCAAATTACTAAATATTTCTACCAGAAACCCTTTTTCTGTCGCTATTCGCAATAAACTCAAAAGACTTTTGCCGATAAACGGTTCGCCCCCGCTTATTACAACTAGAAAAACTCCCAAAGATTTAAGCTCGTCAAAAAAATCGCCGATACCAGATTCGTCCATCCGTTCAAGAAATCCCGGCTTAGAAGAACGCAAATTTTTGTTCCCGACATAACAATGAACGCATCTTAGTGAACATCTTCGGCTTAATTCAATGTTTACCGTTGTCGGAAAATTGAACGCAAGACCAAGCTTGATCAAATTTTTGCGGCACAACCTAGAATTATATTGGCCGCTTATATTTTTGAAAAAGTTTTTAGTGTCGCTGTCAAATTTATAGTTATCCGGCTTATTGACAATCTTTTTCGCTTCAATATTGCCTGTTTCAACTGAAACAATCTGTCCGTTTGCGCAATTCAGAAAGTGAGCATAGCTTCCCATATTCCGCCATATAATCGCAGACATAACCACCTCCTTTTTCAATTTTTAATGTTCAATCCAATATTTATACCAATATCAATATCTAACAAATGAATTGTTTTGTCAAATTTACTGCTAAGAATTAGCAACTATTATCTAATCGATCAACTTGGAAATTTCTCGCATTATTTTTGCCGTGCTTTCTTCCAGTGAAAGATTGCCCAAAGAATGAATCGGTTTTCCTATTTTTATTTTTATTTTTTTTGATTTTAAAATTTCAAAAGTCCCGTTTAGCCCAACCGGAACAATTGACACGCCGGTCGCCTGATGAAGATAGGCCGCGCCTTTTTTGCCCAGTTGAAGTTTTCCGTCGCGCGTTATTTTCCCCTCGGGATAAATCCAGACTTTGGCTCCTTTTTTTAATACCTTAATGGCTTCGGCCAAGTTTTGCCGGAAATCGCCCATGCCCCGGACAACAGGGATAGAGCCGTTTGCTCTCACATAAAAAGCCGTAAAGAGAGAAAACGGGAAAGGGAAAGGGTTTTCCCAGCCAAAATGCTCTTTCGCCACCAAAAACCTTATTGGATAAAATTTAACCGGCGCGACCAAGTCCCTTGGCATCGCGGCGGCGCAAATCGGGCCGTCAAGAAAACTGGCGTGATTAGAAACAAAAATCACCGGCTTATCTCCCAGCCCTTTCAAATTTTCCTGTCCTTCCACGCGGTAACGGAAAAGAAATTTCAAGACCAGATAGATAGGCCAATAAGTGATTTGCTGGACGGCTCTCGGTATCATTTTCCAAAAATCATTTCAGGGATTCTTCTTTTTTCCTTTTCGCGCTGTTTTCTTGCCTTAGTTCCGTAATTGTTTTTTGCAATTTAGCCGCCAGTTCGTTTAATTCAATTTCTTTTCTGATGAAATCAACGGCGCCGCTTTCCAGGGCGAACTTACGGTTAACGTCAATAATCTCCGGCCGGGGATCGCCTTTGCCGGTAAAAATAAAAACTTTGATGTCTTTAGTGGCTTGGTCGCTTTTTAATTTAAAAAGCACTTCCACGCCGTCCATGTCCGGCATAACGATATCCAATAAAATAATATCGGGCTTCAATTCTTGGGCCAGTTTTATCCCTTCGGCGCCCCGGGAGGCCTCTTTTGTTTCAAATCCGCTGGCTTCCAGCTTGGTCTTGACCACTTCTCTTATTTCGGGTTCGTCGTCTACTATTAAAATTAAAGGTTTCTCGCGCATTTTTTTTATATTGATTAATATATAGATTTGACTTCTGTAATCGGTATTATATAATAATAATTAATGCTAAGCAAGCAACAAAAAGTTAATATCATCAGAAAAATGCAGTCCAAAGAAACGGACACTGGTTCCGCGGAGGTTCAGGTCGCGCTTTTGACTAAAAACATTGAGGGATTGATTGACCATTTGAAAACCAATAAAAAGGACAACCATTCTCGCCGAGGCCTTTTGGGAATGGTGGGACAAAGAAAAAGATTTTTAAATTATCTGCAAAAGAATAAAAAAGAAAGTTATCGCAAAATTACCAAAGAACTGAATCTCAAATAATATAATAATGTTCATATCCTACAAAGACCAACGAATCGGCATCTTCCTTGATATCCAAAACCTTTATCATTCGGCCAAAAATCTTTATCGGGCTAGAGTAAATTTTCAAGAACTTGTCAAAGCCCTAACCGGCAACCGCAAGCTTATCCGAGCCGTGGCTTACGTGGTTAAAAGCGAAACTGCTTTAGGCGAAAAATCGTTTTTTGAGGCCTTGGGCCAGGTCGGTTTAGAACTAAGAGTCAAAGACCTCCAAATTTATTCCGGCGGAGAAAAAAAAGCCGACTGGGACGTCGGATTGGCCATTGACGCCGTCCGAATGGCCGATTCTTTGGATGTGATAATCCTGGTAACCGGCGATGGTGATTTCGTTCCCCTGGTTGAATATCTTAAATGGGGCCTGGGGAAACAAGTTGAAGTGGCGGCTTTTAGCAAAACCACCTCGGCTCATCTTAAAGAAGTAGCTGATTATTTTACCGCGGTGGAGGATATTCCAAAAATTTTTCTTAAAAAACAGGTTTAAAAAATGATAATCAAAGAATTTAAAAAACAGGTTTTTCAAACCGAATTTGAAAATAAAAATTTGAGCTTGGAAGTGTCCGACCTCGGCTGCCAAGCCAATTCCGCCGTTTTGGGCAAATACGGCGAAACCGCGGTTTTGGTTGCCGTCGTGATGGGCAAAAAAGATGAACCCAAAAATTACTTGCCGCTGGTGGTTGATTATGAAGAGAAATTCTACGCCGCCGGGAAAATTATCGGCAGCCGTTTTGTCCGACGCGAAGGCCGGCCCTCGGATGACGCCATTATTTCCGGTCGTTTGATTGACCGAACCGTCAGACCGCTTTTTGATCAGAGAATCCGCCGACCGATTCAGGTGGTGGTTACGGTTTTAGCTTACGACGAGGAAAATGACCCTGATTTTATCGCGCTTTTGACGGCTTCAACGGCCCTGGCAATTTCTGATGTTCCGTGGAACGGCCCGGTGGCCGGGATAAAAATCGTCAAAGAACAACCTAAGGTTGAAGCTTTTTTTGCCGGCACCGAGGATAAAATCAATATGATTGAACTTGGAGCCGAAGAAATCTCCGCGGACACGGCCGTTGAATTTTTTGAATCCAGCCAAAAAAAAATCAAAGAATTGATAGCTTTTCAGAAAGGGGTTGTCAAAACCTTGGGCCAAAAGAAAGCCGAGCTTGTTTTGGCCGAACCGCCCGCGGAACTTAGAAAGAAAATTATTGATTTTCTGAACGGCCGACTGGAAAAGGCCGTTTACCAACCATCTAAAAGCTCCAGACAAAACGCCTTAGGGGATCTGAAAACCGAACTTTTCACTGATTTAAAAGAGGAACCGGAAATTAAAACTTGGGGAGATGGAATTTTTGAAGAAGAAGTGGACAAAATCGTTCATCGGGGAATTTTAGAAAAAGATAAAAGGCCTGATAGCCGAAAGTTGGACGAGGTGCGGTCGCTTTACGCGGAAACCGGTCTTTTCAAAAGAACCCACGGCTCCGCTCTTTTTGTCCGAGGCGACACCCAATCCCTTGCCATCACGACCCTGGCCGCGCCCGGAGCGGAACAATTAGTGGAAACAATGGAATTTTCCGGCAAGAAAAGATTCATGCTTCATTACAATTTTCCGCCGTTTTCAGTCGGCGAAACCGGGCCTTCCCGCGGTCCCGGACGAAGAGAAATCGGACACGGACTTTTGGCGGAAAAAGCTCTTCGTTATTTAATTCCGCCGGTTGAACAATTTCCCTACACCATCAGAGTGGTTTCCGAAATTTTATCTTCCAACGGCTCTTCTTCAATGGCTTCGGTTTGCGCCGGTTCGCTTTCTTTGATGGATGCCGGCGTGCCGTTAAAAAAACCGGCTGTCGGTATCGCGATGGGCTTGGTAGCCGGGGAAGGCCAATACAAAATCTTAACCGATATTCAGGGACCGGAGGACCATTATGGCGATATGGATTTGAAAGTGGCGGGCACTCGCGACGGCTTAACGGCTATCCAGATGGATGTCAAAATTGACGGCATTAACCAAGAAATTTTCCAAAAAACTTTAGCGCAAGCCCAAAAAGCCCACAAAGACATTCTCGGTTTGGTGGAAAAAACTCTCAAAAGCCATCGTGAAGAACTTTCTCCTTACGCGCCGGTCGTTATCACTTTTGAAATCAAGCCGGAAAAAATCGGCGGGGTAATCGGCAGCGGCGGCCGGGTAATCCAGGGCATTATCCAAATGAGCGGCGGACTAACCACCGTTGATGTTGAACAAGACGGAAAAATTTATATCGCCGGTCCCGACAAAAAACAAGCCCAACTGGTCTTAGACCAAATAAAAGCCATCGTGAAAGAATACGAAATCGGCGAGATGATAGAAGGGGAGGTGATCAAAATCCTGGACTTCGGAGCGATTGTTGATTTGGGCGGCGGCCGGGACGGAATGATTCATGTTTCCGAGTTAAAAGACGGATACGTCAATAAAGTAGAAGACGTGGTCAGGCTTGGCGACATGATAAAAGCCAAAGTGATTCGCGTTGACCCCGACGGTAAAATCGGGTTATCATTAAAAAAATAACGGTCGCGGTTAAAAATAATTTTTATATTAATTTTATGGAAAATCGACCTGAAGAAAAAAACGAGATACCGACTCCGCCTCCCGCCAAAGTAAATGTCAGAACCATGCAATCGGATATTAAATCTATCCAAGAAGACGGCGGTCAGATGCCCCAGCCTTATACAGCCGAAATAGGCCAACCGCCGAAAGAAGAAGCCAAGACGCTTGAAGAAATTGTTTTTCAAGCGCCTGGATTGGGATCAAGTATCCCCGGCTACACCGGCCCCGAAGAACCCATTTTTCAAACCGAAGCCCCGTCGCCTCTGCCGCCGAGCAAAGGAAAAACTCCGGCCGAAGGAAGCGCTAATCCTCATAAAAAAGGATTAAAAACTTCCATGCTGATTTCGGGAATCGTAATTTTAACGGCAATTTTAGGGATCGGAACATATTACCTAGTCGTCAAATTTATCAAAACAAAAGAGATAGCGCCGTCCCCAATCGTATCCGCGCCTCTATCAGAAGAAACCATCGTTCCCATACAAGAAAAAATTCCAAGCCCAGTCGCTTATGTTTCTTTGTTCAGCGCGCCGGTTCTCCGGGAAGAAAAAATTATATCCGCCTTAACGCTGGAAAATATCAAAAACGCTTTGATGGCGGTAGCCAATGCCGTTCCGGTTAACAACCTTAAAGAAGTAATCCTGCGCGATAAAAATCAATCTCTCATCGGTTTCTCCAAATTCCTTCCCGTTATTTTGCCGGAATTAAAAAGCGAGGAAATCGCCGGATTTTTTGAAGAAAATTTCACGGCAACGGTTTTTTCAGACCTTAACGGGTTCTGGCCCGGTTACGTCGCTAAATTAAAATCAACCGCTACCGTCTCCCAAGCCCAAGATTTCATCAAACAAAACTTGGAATCTTCAACTAATCTAAAAAATATTTTCCCGGAAGAACCGGGGACGGCCGCGGCCTTTAAAGACGGTTTGGCCGGCAGTCAGACGATAAATACCCGTTACGCGACTTTTTCCAAGCCCGGAGCGGCTTTTAATTACGGCTGGGCCAATGACAATTTTGTGATAAGCTCTTCCTACGCCGGCCTTCTGGAAATTCTCAAAAACCTTCAATAAAATTTCTATTTCTATGTTTTCTTTAAAATCAATAAAAACGAAATTAGAAAAAGAGAGAAAAGCGATTGAAGCAGAAATCAAATCTTTAAACACGCCTCCCGAGTTCGGAAATGACATGGATGACAGCGAAAAAACCGACGAAACCGAAGCCTATAGCGCCAATCTTGGCCTCCAACAGGTTTTAAGAAGCAGGCTGGAGAACGTCAATGAGGCGCTGCAGAAAATAGAACAAAACAAATACGGTATTTGCGAACAATGCGGCAAAAAAATTTCTTGGCTGCTTTTAAGGATTCTGCCAAGTTCTCATCTTTGCCAGAAATGCAAGAAATCGTTAAAAAAATGAAAGGCCCGGCCAGGATCTTTTCAGCCAAACTAGACGGCATTAACGCGGAATTAATTGAAGTGGAGACCGACATCAATGTCGGTCTCCATGCTTTTAATATCGTTGGCTTGGCGGATAAATCCGTGTCCGAAGCCAAAGAACGGGTCAATTCAGCTTTAAAAAACAGCGGCATCAAACCGCCAACTAAAGAAAATCGGCGGATTACCGTTAATTTAGCGCCGGCGGACATCAAAAAAATCGGTTCCCAGTTTGACCTGGCCATCGCTTTGGCTTATTTATCAGCCAGCGACCAGATTAAAGAATTTGAAACCCAAGACAAAATCTTTGTCGGCGAACTTTCTCTTGACGGCAATCTCCGGGGCATCAACGGCGGATTGAATATCGCTCAACTCGCTAAAAAATCAGGCTTTAAATACCTTTTCGTGCCCGAAGCCAATGCCGAAGAAGCGGCGATAATCAAGGAAATTTCGGTTATCCCCGTGCCCAATCTCAAAGCGTTGATCGCCCATCTGGAAAACCAAACGATTATCCCGACGCAACCGCCAACCGCTTTTATCCCCGACAATCAATCTTCACTGGTTAATTTTGACGATATTAAAGGCCAGGAAAATGCCAAACGGGCTTTAGCTTTGGCGGCGGCCGGCGGCCACAATATTTTAATGATTGGACCGCCCGGCACCGGAAAAACAATGATGGCCCAAGCCCTGATTTCTCTTTTGCCGTCTTTGACTCTCGCCGAGGCCATTGAAATCAATCAGGTTTACAGCGCCGCCGGATTGTTGAAAAAAAATTTTTTTATCAACTATCGTCCTTTTCGCTCGCCCCACCACAGCTCTTCTCTGGTTTCTTTAATCGGCGGCGGTTCTTATCCCAAGCCCGGCGAAATCAGTTTGGCCCACCGGGGCATTCTTTTTCTGGACGAATTTCCGGAATTCCACCGCGACCTTTTGGAAGCCCTGCGCCAACCCCTTGAAAACGGCGTTATTAATATCAGCCGAGCCAAGAAAACGCTTTCCTTCCCGGCCAATCTCACTTTAGTCGCCGCCATGAATCCCTGCCCTTGCGGTTATTTCGGCGACCCCCAAAAAGAATGCCGTTGCGGCGCTTACGAAGTTTTCCGCTATCAAAAGAAAATTTCCGGTCCTCTGCTTGACCGCATTGACATTCAAATTGAAGTGCCGCGGGTAGAAATCAGCGAATTAAGGAAGAAAAATCCCTGTCTGCCTGCCGGCCAGACAGGCCTGCCTGACAGCGCCAATCAAACATTGAAATCAAAAATTGCCGCGGCCAGAAAAATCCAGGTCCGGCGTTTTCAAAATTTTAAATCTAAAGTTTACACTAATAGCGAAATGACGTCTAAACAAGTGGAAGCCGTGGTTCATTTTGACGATTCGGCGGAGAATTTTTTGAAAAATGTTTTGGAAAAGACTTTTCTTTCCGGCCGCGGTTATTACCGTATTCTCAAAATCGCCCAAACAATCGCCGATTTTGAGGCCTCGGAAAAAATAACCTCCGACCATTTAGCGGAGGCTTATCAGTATAGAACTCGGGAAAGTAATTAGTAATTGCCGTAATTGCGGTAATTAAAATTTAGCAAAGGGATTTTTAGCGCCGTAAACTTCAAAATGCAAATGGCAGCCGGTTGGGCCGTGAGTATTGCCGGTATTGCCCATCAAACCGATAGTCGCGCCTTGGGAAACGTATTTGCCGTCATCTACCAAGATTTTGCTTAAATGAGCGTAGGAAGTATAAGTTTTATTGGGATGTTCAATTTTGATATAACCGCCGTATCCGTTATACCAGCCGCCGCTATTCGTTTCTGTGACCAGGCCCTCGGCCGCGGCGTAAACCGGCGTCCCGCAGGCATTGGCGATGTCAACGGCATTGTAATCGTGGAGCCGGCCCCAGTTCCAACCTTTGGCGGGAATGGCAAAATAATTGCCTAGATCCAGAAAATCGCCGGGCCAACGACTAACGTAATTGGTTTTTCGCAAAGGTCGGCCATTGGGAATAACCAGCCGATTACCGGAATTCTGAAGGGATTCTTGAAAATTAGGGTTGAATTTTTTAATTTCTTCGGAGCCGATTCCGTACAAACCGGCAATGGAATCCAGGGTGTCGCCATCTCTGATTTCGTGCAACACTCCTTCAACCGGCAAAATAACTATTTCCTGGCCCGGTTTAACAAAAGACGAACGAAGTCCCTGATTCGCCCAGAAAATAACGTCAGTTGAAATATCAAATTTAACCGCGATTTTGGAAATAGTGTCTCCCGGTTGAATCTGGTAAATCATTAAGCCATCGCGAGTCGGCAAAACGGTATTTAAAGGATTGGCGGGGTCCGCAATCACCGAGCTTTCCAACAAAACAAATCCGGCGAGTTCATTTGGAGCAAATTCGTTATTGGCGGCTAAACCCAAAGAGCCCGTTAAAACAGATTCGGGCTGGCTTGCCGGGCCGCCGATAATGCCATCGGGAGCCAAAACCGGCTTTTGGTCGGCTTTCGCCAAATGAACGGCGAGATTGACCGCTAAAACACTTGAAAAAGCCAAAACAATCGACCAGGAGGCGGTTTGCTTCAAAAATCTCTTAAAAAAAGCTAAGATTTTAAAATGAGTAATAATAGAAAACATTATAGCAAAGCCGGGCAAAAAAACAACATCTCCGGCCTATTGGCGAACAAACCTCTGAAAGTCCTTGTTTTTGGATTGGGTTTGAACGGCGGGGGAGCGGGCAGCGCCAGGTTTTTTAACCGCCAAGGAGCTCAAGTAACAATAACCGACTTAAAAACCAGAGAAGCCCTTTCTGCCTCTCTGGCAGAGCTTTCTTCGTTGCCTAACATCAAATACGTTCTTGGCAAGCACCGCTGGGCGGATTTTAAAACCAGCGATTTGATTGTTAAAAACCCGGCTATCCCGTGGAACAATCCTTTTTTGAAAAAAGCCCGGGCCCAGGGCATACCGATTACCACCGATACCATTCTCTTTTTTGGCCAAGCGCCGGCTTTGACCATCGGCATCACCGGAACCAAGGGCAAATCAACAATCGCGACTCTACTAACAAAGCTTTTAAAAAAGAAATATCCCCGGGTTTGGCTGGCGGGCAATATCGGAAAATCTTTTTTAGACAAACTTCCCGAAATCAAACCCCGAGACGTTGTCGTGGCCGAACTTTCAAGTTTTCAACTGGAAGACCTGGCTTTGATAAAAAAAAGTCCGCGGATAGCCGTCATCGCCAATATCTTCCCTGACCATCTTAACCGCTATCCTTCTTTCAAAAAATACGCCGCGGCCAAAGCCAACATTTTCCGGTATCAGCAACCGACCGACCATTTGATTATCAACGGCCGGGATAAAATTTCAGTAAAACTGGCCGAAAAGGCCCGCTCGCGAAAACATTTTCTCAAAAAAGCCGGTCTTTCGCCCCTGGAAACGAATTTGGCCCTGGCCGTTTTAACGGCGAAAATTTTAGGAGTGCCTCAAAAAGAAATTGACAAGGTTTTGAAAAATTTCCGCGGTCTGGCCGGCCGTCAAGAAATAATCAGAGAATTCCAAAATAGAATTTTTATCAACGACACTGCCGCCACCAACCCGACCGCCGTTTTAATCGGGCTTCAATCTCTGTCTTTAAAATACCAACGACCGATTATTTTGATTGCCGGCGGCCAGGACAAAAACCTTAACTATCAAAAAATGGCCCGGGAAATAAACAAAAGGGTTAAACGATTAATCCTTTTGCCCGGCAACGCCACCGAAAAACTTAAAAAAAATCTTAATCTGAAATTTCGCGAAGCCGGGAATATGAAAGAGGCGGTTCAAAAAGCTTATCAGCAATCAAATTCCGGAGATTTAATTATTCTTTCCCCGGGAGCCGCCAGTTTCAATCTCTTTGAAAACGAATTTGACCGCGGCGCCCAATTTAATCAATATGTTAAAACGCTTTATTAAATATGGAAAAACTAGGCCAATATTTTTTAACCAGCAAAACCAATCTTCAAAAAATAGTCATGGCTTTAGATTTGAAAGCCGATGACAGCGTAATTGAAATCGGCCCGGGGCACGGAGAGCTTACGAACGAATTAAGAATTATGAATTATGAATTAAGAATTACTGCGATAGAAAAAGATGAGGAATTTGTTCGGTATCTCCAAGAAAAATTCGCCCAAGATAAAAACATTGAAATTGTTGAGGGCGACGTCCTAAAAATTCTTCCCGAGCTTGCTAAAAGCCGCAAGATTGTCGGCAATATTCCTTATTACATTACCGGTCATCTATTGCGAATCATTGGCGAGTTGGAAAATAAACCCTCGCTCGTTGTTTTAACAGTCCAAAAAGAAGTGGCGGAAAGAATTTGCGCCCCATCGCAAACCAATACGGGGAAAAAAGGAAGAATGAACCTCTTGGCCGCCAGCGTCCAGTTCTGGGCCGAACCGGAAATTATTGATTATATTCCCAAAACGGAATTCCGCCCTCAGCCAAAAGTTGACAGCGCGATTATTAGATTGGTAATCAGTAGTCAGCCATTAATCAATAGCAAGGATTACTATGAGTTAATAAAAATTCTCTTTAAGCAACCAAGAAAAACGATTCTAAATAATCTGCGAGCGACGAATAAAACCAAAGAAGAAATTATTAAAATTTTAGGAGAATTAAAAATTAATCCGGCAGACCGGCCGCAGAATTT
>MFKM01000025.1:11444-12645 GCA_001779575.1 Candidatus Jorgensenbacteria bacterium RIFCSPLOWO2_12_FULL_42_11 | reverse complement strand
TCTGGGATTAATCAATTTGGTGGCTAATTTAAGTTCTTCCTGAGGAGCGTGGCCGCTGGAATGAATGTCAATTATTTTTGAGTGAAAAACCTTGACTCCTTGCCGGCTGATGCCGTCTTTGAGCATCTGGACCCCTCTTTCGTTGCCCGGAATAACCGAAGCCGACAAGATAACCGTATCCGTAGATTTTAGGCTGATAAAACGATTTTCGCCGTTAATAATCTTGATGAGGCTGGCGTTTGATTCGCCCTGAGCTCCGGTGCTTAAAACAATGATTTTATTATCGGGATATTTTTTGATTTCTTCCAAAGGAATAATCAGCCCTTCTCTGGCTTTGATGTAGCCCAGGTTTTGAGCGATTTGAACGTTGGATTTCATCGCGTAACCGCTAATCGCCACGTGACGGCCCAGCCGGTCGGCGATCTTGATAATTTCGTCAATGCGGTTAATCAACGAAGCGAAAAGCGCGATAATAATCCTGCCGGACGCCTGTTTGAAAAGCTCCTCAAGATTTTTTTCAACCACCCGTTCCGACAAAGAGTAGCCCGGTTCTTCGGCATTGGTGCTTTCAAGAAAAAGGGTATGAATTTTTTGCTCGCCGATTTTTTTCAGTTCGGCTATCCCCTTGGGCTGGTTTTCTTTGTCGTAATCAAATTTAAAATCGCCGATATAAGCCATTTTCCCAACGGGCGTATTGAGCACGAAGCCAATGGTGTCCGGAATGTTATGAGCCACGCCAAAAAATTCCGCTTCAAAGTATTTGGAAAATTTAATTTTATCTTTATCTTTAATCAATTCAAAATTAAGCTTGGCGGCTTTAGGAAATTCTCCCTGCCTCTTGTTGATGATTTCCTTAGTTAAGGCGGCGGCATACATCGGCGGATTGCCGAGTTTGTCTATCAAATAAGGAATAGCGCCGATATGGTCGTAATGGGCGTGAGTTATTATTATGGCTTTGATATTTTGCTTTCTTTCTTCCAAATAACTGGTATTGGGAATAATGTAATCAATGCCGGGAGTTTCTTCCTCGGGAAATTGAAAACCCAAATCAACCACGATTATTTCATTGCGATACTCAAAAAACGTCATATTGCGGCCGACTTCTTCCAAGCCGCCCAAGGCCGCCCAGCGCAAGGGCTCTTCTTTTATTTTTTTAACCACGGGAACCTTAATCATAATTTTTTATTTTATTTATTAAATA
>MFKM01000025.1:4803-11435 GCA_001779575.1 Candidatus Jorgensenbacteria bacterium RIFCSPLOWO2_12_FULL_42_11 | reverse complement strand
AGCGTAAGGGCTCTTCTTTTATTTTTTTAATCACAGGAACTTTAATCATAATTTTTAATTTAAATTTATTTTTAATTTTATTAATCGTGCCCCCGAGAGGATTCGAACCTCTGACCCTTGCGGGATAGCGTTCTGAACGCTACGCGTATGCCAATTCCGCCACGGGGGCCGCGTTAGCTATCAACCATCAGCTATCAGTTTTCCGGTTCTTGGGCAGCCAATGAATCAATTTCAAAATTTCATTTTAACACAAAAGAGGTTTTGACATACCAATTTTTAACATTTTGGAAGCGATCGCTGGCCGTGTTTAAGAATTTTTCTTTGAATCCGCCAAGATCATTGGTGCTGACATAAAAATACTTAGGAGAATACAAGAAGATAGCTGGCCAGTCCTGGCCGATGACAGCTTGCAGGTTTTTCAATTTTGCCTGGCGCTCCGAGGAATCATCGGTTCGGCGGATCTCTTCCATCAACTTATCGGCCTGGGGATTGCCGTAAATAGCCAGGTTGAGCCCGGGATAAAATTTCTGGGAAGAATGCCAGAAAGAAAACAAATCTTCTTTATTCTGGGGATTAATTCCAAAAAGAATCATTTCATAATCGCGCGAGCGGATAACCTGGTTAATAATGTCATCGGGATTTAAAGCAATAAGGTTAAGTTTTACGCCGATAGCGTTCCAATTTTCTTTAATGATTTCGGCTGTTTTAATCAAAAAAGAAATTTGGGGGACAATCAGATTAAATTCTATCCCTTCGGGGTATTTCTCGGAGGGAAACATTTTTTTATCCCTGATAGCGGCAAGGTTAAGGTCGCCGGCAGCCGTTGGCAACTCGCCAATTTCCAGCGCCTCGCCGTCAAACGCCTTTTCAATGATTTGTTTTTTAGCTACGGCTTGGGCCAGCGCCAAGCGGACATTTTTGTCTTTAAGATTGGAATTGATGTTCTGGTTAAAAAAAATAGCGTAATAATTATCAATAACGATGCCCCGGATATTTTTGCTAAGCGATAAATTTTTTATTTTAGAGGGGTTGATGCCGCCGAAACCGTCAATTTCCCGGCGATTGAAAGCGCCGATTAAATCATCTTCGTTTTCGTAAAATTTAAAAATGAATTTCTCAATATACGGTTTCTGGCCGGAATAATTTTTATTTACCGTCAGCTGATACTGGGTGATGAAACCGTCTTTTCTTTTGGAAAAACGTTCAAATTTATAAAGGCCGCTGCCGACCGGTTCAAGATTATAATTTGAAAGTCGGAGATTGGCAGCCGGAATTTTCCCGAAAATGTGCCGGGGTATGACCGGCAGATTGCGGAGGCTATCGGTAAAAAAAACATAGGGATTGCGGAGAATAAATCTAATCTGAAGCTCGCTCACTCTTTCGGCTACTACCCCTTGCCAGGCCTGGAAAAGCGGGGAATGAGCGTCAGGGTCCTGAATGGTTTTAATGGCAAAAATAACATCGTCGCTGGTAAGAGGCTGGCCGTCGTCCCAAAGCAAATTTTGTTTTAATTTGACCAGATAATTCACGCTTTCTTCAACCTGGTAGTCGCTGATTAAATCCGAAAGATGGCCGTAAACCAAAGAAGCGATATCTCGGTCCGCTTCATTGCCGGAAATGACGGGATTGATAAAAATAGGCTGGCCGGTTTTTCCTTCCCGATATTGACCGCCGCGCTTGGGGGTCAACTCAATCTTGTTTTGAAAGTTAAAGGCAAACCAAAAAATAGAAGAAACCAGAAAAACCAAAACCGCCCCAATAAAGAGTTGGCGTTCAGATCGAGTGAACGAATTTATTATTTTTTTCATTACTTTATAGATCCTAGAAAACCAATCTCAGGAGAGCCAAGCCGATAAAAACGACAGCTAAGACAATGGTGCCGTAAAAAATAAATTTTTCCAGACCTCGCCTGGTTTGATAAGAAGCGGATTCGCTTCCGCCTAAAATTCCCGACAAACCGGAAGAACGTTCCTGGAGCAGAATGAAGATTATCAATAAAATTGCGACGATTGCCTGTAAAATAAGAAACATACCCAGTTAACTCAACTCCGACATTTTAGAGACATATCAAAGTTGATAATTAATGATTTTGTTTTATTTGATTAACCTTGACCTTTACCCAATACTTTTGTTCGCCTGTAGGCGAACCATCGGAGTTGAGTTACTGGGCATGTCTGGTTAAGTTTTAGTCGCCTAACTTGGTTGAGAAATTAACCGCGATATTAACGAGGCTAATAATAACAGTGGCAAGAATAAGCGGCTTTAGTCCATTTATAGTAATGCTTGGGCTGAATTTGTCAAGAAGGTAAATAAAAGAGGCATTAATGGCGAAAGACAGGGCTCCGAAAGTCAGAGCTATTAAAGGAGCCAGGACAAACTTCAGAAACGGCCTGATAAAGGTGTTGCCCAGGGTAAGAATAGCCGCCGCGGTCAAAAGAGCGGTCAGATTTCCGTTAAAAATAAAATCTTTGACAAAACGAGCCGCGACAAACAACGCCAGGGCGTTAATAATTATAAATAAAATTATTTTCCCTATGAATTTCATACCCAGCGCTACAACTCCGAAAGACAAAAATCTTTCATCTCGGAGTTGATTGGATTTAACTTAATTCGACTAGTTTGTTCTTGTTTTTCCATATGTCTTGTTTAATGATTTTTGTCCCGGTGTATTCTTCTGTTTACTTTGTTAATCATTTAAAGACTGTTTATACGCTGGACTTTGTTTCTTTATCCGACAACGCCTTATCGCAGAAGAATACCATCGGAGTTGTAGTGGCTGGGTCATATCTCCTCAAGTTCTTTGATTTTCTTAGCCAAGATATTTTCAATTTCTTGATTAACAAAGTCAACGTTTTTTTGGATATTCTCTTTCAATTTGAATTTTTGGTCTTCGTTGAGTTCTTTTGCTTCAAATGACCGCGCAACTTCTTTATTTGTTTCGTCCCGATGATTCCTTAACTGGATCCTAAAACCTTCCCCTGTTTTTTTTACGATTTTAACCATTTCTTGACGCCGTTCTTCGTTTAAAGGGGGCAGATGAATTCGGATAAGTTTGTCTTCGTAATTAGCCGAGAAGCCGGCGGTTTCAACGGCCTTAACCACGGCGGGAATGGCGTTTTTATCCCAAACGCTAATATCAATTTCTCGCGGCGGCGCAATGCTGATAGAACCAAGTTGTTTGACTAAAAGCGACTGGCCGAAATAATCCACTTTCAAATTTTCAACCAAAACCGGACTGGGCCGATTGCCCCTGACGGCCATTATTTCTTTTTTGAAACTTTCAACAAGCAAAACGGTTTCTTTTTTAAATTTTTCTAAAATCTCCATAAATCTTATTATACTTTTAATTACGAGACCAAGCTACGGATAGCAAATGAAAATATTTTTCTTCAACCCGCTCACGCTCCGACTGTGGTCGGAGCTGCGCTTCCGTTTGGGTTTCAGAAAAATATTTTCATTTGCTATCCGCAAGATAATCGTTTTGTAATTCATTATAAACTATTCCCGTCTCTTTCTTTGCCCGTCCCCACCATAATGCGACCGCCGCTTCCCAGATTGAGGCTGGAAACCCGACGGCCGGGAATATCCAAAACCAACTGCCAACCCTTTCCCCGATTAACGCTTAAATAAAGCTTGTCGGCCGCGGCCAGATAAATACCGCCTCGGCCGTCCGGCAAGATAGTTTTAATCGGTTTCTTGGCGACGACGGTCTTTAAATTAGCGCCGAGCAGAGAAGCGGTATAAGCCGACTGGCTGGGCTGTTCTTCCCCCGAACGAACAAAATCATCGCCCGAAACACTGCCGTTCCAAATTTCTTTGGCTTTGGTAGCCGCGTAAATCCTGTCGCCGTTTATCACGATATCGGTAATCGGCGAACCCACGGCCGCCAATAATCTGAAACCGGAATCGTTCAAGGAATAACTGATCACTCTTCCGTCGGAAAGGCCCAGATAAAGTTTGTCGTCTACGGAATCCAATTTGTAAGCCGCCGCTTCTTTGGTGTCAAAAATTTTGCGAAGGGTGAAAAAACGATCATCGGTTTCATAGATTCCGCCCTGACTGTTTTTGAAAATGGAAACAAAAAGCCGGCCGGGATTATCGGCGGCTTTTTCAATCTGATAAACCGCGGCTTTGGCTAATTGCCCTTCCAGATCGGCATAGCGGAACCAATGACTGCCTCGGTCGCGACTCATAAAAAGGCCCTGGTCGGTAGCGGCGTAAGCGAAAGAGGAATCGCGACCGTCAACTTCAAAATCGTAAATCGTCGGAGCGAAACTGCCGGACCAATAAGTTTCCTCAAAAGTTTTTCCGTTGTCATCGGACACGAAAACCACCGGTGAAAGTCGGTTCCGGTCAAGCGATTCAAAACCGAAATAAGCCGCGAATTCCGGAAAAAGATACAAAACAACCCCGACGGCTGTTATCCAAATTATAATGGGAAAGGCCTTATTCATAATAAATAATTTTAAACTTTGAGTTTTTCCTTTATGGCTCTGTATTGCAATTTTGGATTTAAATTATGTCTCTTGATCAATTCTTCTCGTTCTAAAAGCCAGCTTAATTTAGAGGAATTTTTTAAAATATTCTTGCGTAAAGACAAAATCGTCTCTTCAATGTATTCGCCAAGATTATCCCCCGCTTCCTTTTTCCCGCCCCCTGTTTCTTGTTTTATAATTTCAATCGCTCGGCCAATTCTACCAAATGACTGCTTGGCTATCAAGCCCGCCTTGGCCGAATCAACCCGAAAATTTTCTTCTAAATATTTTTCAATTGACTTTTGGCTTAACCGGGGAAAATAAACCTTAGCGAACCTTGAGGCCAGGGTCGCGGAAAAAACCGAGGTCTCGCGGGCGATGAAAATAATCAAAGAAAAATGAGGCGGCTCTTCAATAATTTTTAAAAGAGCGTTTTGGGCTTCGGGGGTTAAAGATTCGGCTGAATCAAAAATAGCGCTTCGCCGGCTGGAAGCAATCGGCCGCTGATAAAGAAATTTTTTAAGCCGTTTGACCGCTTCAATGCCGATGGAACCGGAATCGTCAGGCAAGCCCGCCTGATCGGTAGGCAGGAAAAATTCGGCGTCAAGCAAAGGCCTCGCGGCAACGGCAAATTCTTGGTTTTCCAAAAAATTAACCAAACTGGCGGCGAAAGTGAATTTGCCGATTTGGGGTTCGCCGAAAAACAGATAAGACTGCCGCAATCTATTTTCTCCAATGACTTTTTTAAAGTCCTCTGTTTTTTTTTCTAGACCGTAAAGCATACCCAGTAGTAGACCCGCGATAGCAATTTATCTTCAGCTCATCGCGGTTCTGATTTGTTTAATTGACTTTGTTTTTAATAATTAGCTATTTCCCAATTGCGAGTCCCGATAGATAAATTGAGCTGAAGCAATCGCGGGCTCACTACTGGGCATGAATTATAGTTTGGAAAGCAATGTCCTTTTATAAACGTCCAAATGTTCCAAGATGACCGCGGTTCCCTTGGCCACGCAATAAAAAGGATCTTCGGCCACGTAAGCGGCCACCCCCAAATGCCGCCTGAAAAATTCATCAATATGTCGGAGTTGAGCCGTTCCGCCGGAAACGATAATTCCCTTCTCCATGATATCGGCCACTAATTCAGGCGGCGTAACATTAAAAACCGACTGAACGGAAGCAACAATGTCGTTAAGATACGGGTCAATGGCTTCAACAATTTCATTGGAATTAATAATCAAATCCCTGGGTAAGCCGGTTATTAAATCCCGGCCCCGAATCTTCATAGTTAATTTATTGGGGTTAGTCAAAGCGGCTCCAATTTCAATCTTGATGTTTTCGGCGGTGTTCTCACCGATAGCCAAAACGTATTTCTTCTTGATGTAATCCATAATCGCTTGGTCAAAATGGTTGCCCGCCACCCGCCGACTGGACCAGGTCACGATACCGCCCAAAGAAATAACCGCTACTTCGCAAGTGCCGCCGCCCATATTGATAATCATATTGCCCGAAGAAGAGTTTATCGGGATATTGGCTCCCAAAGCGGCCAGAAGAGGTTCCCTGACCAGATAAACTTCTTTGGCTCCGGCTTCGCGGGCGGCGTTCATAACGGCCCGTTTTTCGGTTGAAGTGATGCCGGCCGAAACGGAAATCACCACCTCGGGCTTAAAAATATTAAAACGGCCCACGGCTTTGGAAATAAAATATTCCAGCATAGTCTTGGTGGTATAGTATTCGGCGATTACTCCGTCTTTAAGCGGCCGGTAAGTAACGATATCGCCGGGCGTCCGACCGACCATTTCTTTCGCTTCCAACCCCACCGCCATCACCGTGTTGCCAGGCTTGCTTAAAGCCACCACCGTCGGTTCGTTGATCATTAATCCTTTGCCCGGAACAAAAACCAAAGTATTAGTTGTTCCTAAATCAATTCCTAATTTGCGGGTTATCATTATTTGAAATCAGCATAAAATAAATAAATCCAGAGGTCAAATCCCGAATAGCCTAAGGCCTATTTAAAAAACAAGCTCGTTCAGTTGGGCTTAGAATAATATTTATTTTATGTTATTTTTCTTATAATATCCGCTCCCAGTTTTTGCAGCCGTTCCTCAATTTTTTCATAACCCCGGTCAATGTGAGACGCTTCGTTTAAAATTGATTCGC
>MFKM01000025.1:0-4771 GCA_001779575.1 Candidatus Jorgensenbacteria bacterium RIFCSPLOWO2_12_FULL_42_11 | reverse complement strand
ATGTGAGACGCTTCGTTTAAAATTGATTCGCCTTCGGCCACCAAAGCGGCGATAATCATCGTCATTCCCGAACGCACATCTAAGGTATTCACTTCGTTGCCCCGCAACGGCGTGGGGCCGATAATCAAAGCCCGATGCGGATCCAGAATAACGGCGTTCGCTCCCATTTTAATAAGCTCGTTAATATAACCCAATCGCCCTTCATACATCCATTCGTGGATTAAACTGACGCCCGATGCCTGGGTGGCCAAAACCGCTAAAGGCGGAATCTGGTCAGTCATCAGTTTGGGATAAAGGCCTGATTGGATTTTGGAAACCCGATAAAGCCCGGCGGGTTTTTTAATCCGAAGCCAGTCTTTGCCCAATTCAAAATTAACCGCCATTGCTTTTAATTTCTGCAAACCGGCATCCAAAAATTCCGGTTCTATTTTTTTTATTAGAACATCGCTACGGGTGGCCGCGGCCAGAACCGCCAAGCTCATCGCTTCATCGGAATCGGGAATAATACCGTGGCTGGCGGCATTCAGTTTTTTTACCCCCTGAACGCGAATAATATTAGTGCCGGCTCCTTCAATTTTAGCGCCCATTTTTCGCAAAAAAGCGGCCAAGTCCTGAATGTGCGGCTCGGTGGCGGCTAATTTAATAATGGTTTCGCCTTCGGCCAAAACGCTGGCCAAGAGCGCGTTTTCGGTAGCCGTCACGCTGATTTCTGAAAGCACGATTTTAGCTCCTTTTAACCGCGGGGCTTCAATTTTTAAAAAATGATCAGGGGTTTCACCGATATCAGCCCCCAAAGTCCGAAAGGATTCAAGGTGAACATCCAACGGCCGACTGCCGATGATATCGCCGCCGGGATAAGGCATCACCACTTTCCCGCATCTTCCCAGCAAAGCCCCGGCAAATAAAATGGAACCCCGAAATTTCCTGACCGTCTCGGCCGAAGGCGTAAAAGAATTCAAACCGGCCGAATCAATTAAAACTTTTTTGCCCTGGCGAACAACTTTCACGCCCAAGCCCTGGATGATATTCAAAGTATTTTCCCCGTCTTGAATCAAAGGCGCGTTTTCTATTTCGCAGGGTTCGGCAGTCAAAAGAGTGGCCGCCAAAATCGGCAGAAGAGCGTTTTTAGAACCGCTAACCTCAATTTCTCCGGCCAAAGAACGGCCGCCATTGATAATAAAATGTTCCATTTTTATATAGTATAATATTAGAAACTTATGCCCAGTAACTCAACTCCGATGGTATTCTTCTGATTATATAACTAGCAAGGCCAAAAGATAAAGTATATTGTGTTAGTTATATTTTAATAATCTAACAAAATAAACAGAAGAATACATCGGGACAAAAATCTTCAAACAAGATATTCATAAATATGAACAACCTTAACAGAAACAAACCAGTCGTTTTAGGTTTAATCAATTCCGAAATGAGGGATTTTTGTCTTTCGGAGTTGAGTTAACTGGGTATGACTAAAAAAACAAGAAAATTTATTCTTTACGGCTTGATTCTGGGATTCCTGCTGGCGGCTAGCGGATTTATCCTTTACGCCCTAGGCTGGTCTTTTAATCAAACAACCGACGGTTCTTTCACTTTCCGAAAAACCGGCGCTATTTTTTTGAAAATCCGGCCCGGCGACGCCCTCGTTAAAATAAACGGCAAGTCCTATGTCCAAAATCACGGCCTATTTAACAATGGCGGAGATTTAACCAAGGGATTGTTGCCGGGCGATTATCAAATTGAAATCTCCAAAGAAAATTACGGCGCTTGGGGGAAAAAACTGACGGTTGAAGCCGGACTCGTTTCCAGCGCCACTAAAATTTTTCTTTTTCCGGAAGAAATTTCCGCCGAACCGGTTCTCCGGAAAGAAGCCGAAAAATTCTGGCTAACCGACAACAAAAAAGAAGAAATTAAAAGCCTGTTTTACTCCCTGAAACAGAAACAGCTGAAATTGCCCGGCAAGGTTCCGATTGTTCAAATCGCCCCTTATCTTTTTGACGCGACCAAAGCTCTTGTCGCCACCCAAAAAGCAGTTTATGTCTTAGACCGCCAAAATTTTTCTTTGGAAATTTTAGCCCCGATTTCCGCGCAAGCCCTGGCCGTCAACGATTCCGAAATCGTTTTTCTTGACCGGCAAAATAATCTTCAAATTTACGGATTGGCAAACCATAAAATTATGGAAAAAATTCCTTTACCATTACCGACTCCGTTAAATAACAGTGAACAGCTAACGGAACCAGTCGAGAAAATTACAAAAATCGCTCTTCCCAAATCCGGCGCCCGAATCGCTCTTTTAACAAAAGAAGGCGGGTTATTTATCTACGAAAAGCCGGAAAACGAACTGAAACTAATTGCCGAAAAAATCAAAGAATTCCGGTTCTCGCCGGATAATAAAAAGGTGGCGATGTTGACCCAAAACGAAGAGATAGAAATTATTTTCTTGGAGGATTACCGCCGAGATTTTGAAATGGCGGCCGGAGAAAAATTCAAACTTGATCTTCCAAAAAAAGGGGCGCCGCTTGATTTTGGCTGGCTGCCCGAAATCCTTGACCATTTAATTATAAAATATCCCGAGGAAACGATAATCGCCGAAATTGACAGCCGGCCGCCGACCAACTGGTGGCTTTTAGGGAAAAATGTTCAAAGTTTTGCCTTTGACAACGAAAATAATCTTTACTTTCTTAGAGATAACCAGTTTCTGAAAGTTGTTTTGTAAAAATTAACGAGGTTCAGCCTCAATAGAATTTCCTCGATAGAATTTTCGATAGAATTTTTACAAGAGTTTTTTGAATTCTTCATCAGTAAGTCCGACATCGCGAATAATTGCTTTTAATGTGTAGGGGTTTATTCTGGGATGTCTGGGAATAATAATTTTTCTTATGCCATTTGTCATACCAATGTGTTTACCTTTTTTTACAATCAAAAAACCAGTCCTCTGAAAGGCTTTTACTGCCCGAGCAGAGGAAACATCAGTAAAAAGCATTTAAGCGAAAGATATTTCTACTTCTCGTACTTTAACCCCATTAAATTCATCTGCGTTCATCTCCAAATAAGTTAAAATGGCGTCTTTGACATTTTCTAAAGCTTCTTTCTCTGTCGCCCCTTGACTATGACAGCCGGGTAGAGCTGGCACATGAACATCATAACCATATTTGCTTTTGTGAAGAATTACTAGATATTTCATATACTAATATCCTATCACAATCAAAAATCAAAAGTCAAACAAATAGAAATTCCCTAGTAATTCAATAGTACTATCGAGGTTCAACCTTGATAGAAATTAATTAGACCGATTTAGAAGGAAACAAATACCAATAGGCGTTTTCAGCTTTAAGGACACCCCGTGATGAGCCCATCTTTTATAGTTGCCTGACACTTAGCAGTACAAGTAGCATCTGTGCAAAGCCAATATGAAGTGCTGTTAGTTAAACCTTGCGTTCCGTCTCCAGAGTAAAAATCAGCTGCTTGTAGTGTTCCATTTACTTCTAAAAGATAACCCGGACTTGCCGTCCCGATGCCGACGTTGGTACTGCCGGGAGTGCCAGAATCATAAGGGACTGAAGGCGGGGTAAAATTGGATGTCCAGCGGGCGAGGCCTTTGGAGACGCGGAGTTCGTCGAGGTAGCCGTTCAGAAAAGAGATTGGTGGGGGAGAGCCATTTAACATATCACTTCCTATATAAACATTTCCACTTAAAGCACCCAAGGTTGCGAAAGAAGACCAAGTATAAAGGCTCAAAGATGTTCCATCTAAAAATATGTATGGTGTGTTGCCATTTCTAACAAACGCCACATGATACCAAGTATTATTATTTATTGTAGGAGCAGATGTTGTAATATAGTTTCCTTTCCAAACCCCTCCTGTTACAGCCCTAAACTGTAATTTATCACTATCCTCTTTAAAAAACTCAATATAACTACTACCATCTTGATGGTGTTGAAAAAAGTGCTGGTATCCTGTTTTATTATTAAATCTTACCCAAAAATCTATCGTAAAATCCGCATCCCAAAAGTCCCAGTCAGCACTATCAGCCAAAGAAAGATAGGAACCGGAACCGTCAAATAATCCGGAAGCCGTGCCGAATTTCTTAGTTCCTGTAACGGTATATACCTTCCCATAAGGAGAGGATGGAGGAGTAAAGTTTGAAGTCCAGCGGGCGATGCCTTTGGAAACACGAAATTCATCAATCCATCCGCTTAGTCCAGGACCAAGGGGATCTGCACCAAAAGGAGAATCACCTATAGTAATGCCAGTTGATCCTGCCTGAATATCGACTGAATTGATAACAGCGCTTCCTGATTGCGTGCCATCTACAAACACACGGAAACTTGTTCCAGAACGAGTCATTGCTATGTGATGCCAATTTGTACTGGGATTCCAGATAGGGGCATATATCGGACTGCCGCCATTCGTAAAAATCTGAATAGTGTTGCCAGCCGTAGCATACGCACTAAACCCTGCGTTCGCGTTATAACTACCTAAATCAAAAAGAGCGTTATTCGCGCCAATACTTGCAAACTTCACCCAAAAATCCACCGTAAAATCTCCAGTTCCAAAATCCCAGTCATTAGAATCCGCTAAAGACAAATAATCCCCGCTGCCGTCAAAGACAGCGCTCTTGCTTCCCAAGTATGGGATGGTTGTCTGGGCAACATCGCCATTAGCGGTTACTGTTTTGGAGGCGGCGCTGTCCGTGAAAGAATTGCCGCCGCCTTCCATGTGCAACATTAATTTGGTGTAACTGTCATAGGTCTCGGTATTGGTAACCGTTTTA
>MFKM01000024.1:8480-17167 GCA_001779575.1 Candidatus Jorgensenbacteria bacterium RIFCSPLOWO2_12_FULL_42_11 | reverse complement strand
AAAACAAAAACATTGGATAAAGTAGAAGAAGCCAAGCCCTTGCCATTATAGACATCCGTATAAGTTCCGTTAAAAACATACCACTGATTTAAGGAACCGCTAACGCTTAGACTCCAATAATTTGACCCGGCGCAACCAGTTTCGTCAAAATTATCAACAGCCACAGAAATAGAAACCGGCGACGTAGTTTCTGTTCCGACCGGACTTCGGGAATAAGAAACCGCTCCCAGGGAAATCAAGGGGAAAAATAACCCGGATAAAAAAAATAAAAAAGATTTTTTAATTATTTTTTGGGGGATAATTTTTTGACCGCTACCTTTACTTCGGGAACGTTTTTATCTCTGGTATAGCCGGCCGCGATTTCTTTTATTTTTGCCACCACCTCCTTGGGCTCATACTGACTTTTTACCAAATAAGTGATTGCTCCCAGGGAAAGAGCTTTTTCAGCGTCCTCCTGGCCGGCTAAATTAGTCAGCATCACCACGGGTAGGCGTTTAAAATTTTCAAAAGTCGGATTCTGCTTAATTTCTTTCAGGGCGTCCAACCCATTCATCACCGGCATCATAACATCCATAAGAATCAAGGTGGGCGAGGGCTTCATTTTTTTTAATTTCCTCAACGCTTCCTGGCCATCAAAAGCGATTTCCACTTCATAGCCGGAAAGTTTAAAAGCCCTTTCGTAAAGGTTGACCATCAAGGGATCGTCTTCAACAAGAAAAATTTTCGCCATAATATTATTTTACCATACAATGATACTTCTATGACAAAAACCGCGAGGCAATCGGCAGGGTAAAATTGAAAACACTGCCCGCGCCCGGTTGACTTTTAACCAACTCAATTGTCCCGGCCATACTTTCAACCAATAATTTGGATATATAAAGCCCCAAACCAGTGCCCTTGGTCGCGTCTCTGGTCAACATTTTCTCGCCGGCCTGTTGGAATTTCCGGAAAAGCAAAGCTTGATTTTCAGACGAAATGCCGATGCCGGTATCACTGACATAAACTTTCAAAAATTTATCTTGCTTTTCTACTTTAATGCTGACTCCCCCTTTTTGAGTGTAATTGATGCCGTTACTGATAAAATTAAACAAAACCTGCTTTGTTCGGTCTTTATCGGCTACCGCCATAGGCAAAGCAACGTCTGTTTTTTCTAAATTTAAATAAAGTTTTTTTGCCTTGGCCATTCCTTTTAAATCACGCGCCACTTCTTTAATCAAGGCAATAATGTCAAACTGTTCTTTTTTAAATTCTATCTTGCGTTGCTCCAGGGCCGAAGCATCAAGAAAATCATAAACTATTCTAATCAATCGTTCGCTTGCTTCGTGTATGTCCGATATCATCGCCATAATTTCTTTGTTTTTGATTTTGTCGGCGTAAAAATCTTTAATCAAAGTAGCGTTGCCGCGAATCGCCGTTAAAGGAGTGCGCAGTTCATGAGAAGCAACGGCGAAAAATTCCTCCCGCGAACGTTCAATGACTTTTGCTTCGGTAATATTTTCAAACAAGAGCACATAGCCGATGACTTCTTTATAATCCTGCTTCATAACGATTGGGGCAACAATGCCGCGGAGGAATTTCTTGCCAAAGATAATTTCCTTAATTTCACAGACTATTCCCCCCTTCAGACACCGTTCCGCTTCCATCTTAATATCAAAATGCCCCCCAAGAAACTTGGATATCTGGTCAACGGTGATTTCATCGCTGTCATTCAATCCAAAAAGTTCCATCATCGCCTTGTTCCCAAGAAGCACGCGATGCCCTATATCGGCGATGACGAATCCAAATGAGAGAGCATTGATAGAAGCAACTAATCGCGCCTGTTCTTCCGCCAACTCCCTGGTTCTTTCTATGACCTTTTGTTCAACATTCCGTTTTTCTTCAACAAGCTGTTTCCCAAGTTCCCGGGCGTCTTCCAAAATATTAAGAAGCGCTTTTGAAAAATTATCAAGATCCGCGTTTAGTGTTTCACTTTCTTCGGCCATTTTTTCCCGGAGATTTTTAAATTCTTTTTCTTCAAAAAATCTGCCGATTTGCTTTCCGGCCAAAATCAGTATATTCGCCAGCGAAGAAGAAATTTCTTCCATCGGTTTAGCGGAAAAAAATTCCATCAAACCCACCGCCGAATCTTTTCCGATAATCGGCGCGTAAATAACGGTTTCAATCGCTTCTTCGCCTTTACCCGCTAAAGGAAGATTCGCCAAGAGCGGCTGGCGCAACAATAAAACACGGTCAACAAGAGACAAAGACGGCGCGAATTTGCCCTCAAGCGCTTGCTGGCGAAAAGCTGAAAATTTTTCATAACCTGAATAACTCCAAACACCGCTTGAAATTAAATCATTCGCGCTCTTTCCGAAATAAATATGTCCGATCGGCCAACCCGTGTAAGCGCGGATGGCTCTAAGCGCCCTCTGAAAGGCAATCTCCGATTTGGAACTTTCCTGAATGGCGGCGGTGATAGCAACGATTAAATTCAATCTTGACATTATCAAGCCCGTTTCTTTTTCGCCAACCAAAGGTAGAACTGTCATATTTTATACATCGTGAAAATACAGCTTGGAATGAGCGGCTCATCAATCGGCTTAGTGGCAACAAGACCGACGCCGACATTCGTATCGCTTATCGAAAACATCACCTGTACCGTGTCGCCTTTTGACAAAGGCATGGCCATTTGAGTGATTAAAACAATAGTATCCTCAATAGATAGTCCCTCGGGTAAAGAAGCCCGGGTATTGGTGTTCGCGATGTCTTTCCCGTTTACCCGAAACCACATATCAACGAACTGCAAAAGCATGCCGCTTTCTCTTCCAACCTGACCGCCGGCGATTAAAAAATAAATGCCGTTTTCTAAAATTATGATTTTATCGTTCTCCCCGGCCGGGCTGTGTTTGACGCCCGACAAATAATCGTTGGTGTTGAATTTAATCGCGGTAGGCAGAGTCGTCGTCGGTTGTTGATTGGTGAAATCCGAAAGCTGAACGTAAACTTTGTCTTGCATATGTTTGTTTTACCCCCAATATAAATAAACGCCGTTTTCTTCGGAATAAATTCTGATTAAAAGAACAACTGCCATTTCGTTTAAATCTGGTTTAAAAGAGCTTAAATTCTTTTCGATTTGGCCGCTAGAACCGTATTTTCCGAGAAAACCGCGAATTTGTTTTTCAATCTCTTTCATCTCCTCAATGAATTTGCGGGTATCGCCAGTGTTAAGCCCCTGGCTTTCAAGTTTTTCAAGAAGTTTTGGATAAAAAACATTATTTTCCAGACTAAGATGACCAAAAAGCGATTTGTTGAATTGCTCCAAGCCAGCGAAAAGCGCAGAAAAAACCGGCGCGTCTTTTTGCGATTCTTCTTTAATCACCTCTATTCCCCGCCTCAATTCATTATGCTGTTTTATTAAAATATCAACTAAGTTAGTATCCATGACAATAAGCATTCATTATATCACATTATTTTTTTCTTTAACTCTTCAAACTCTTTCTTTAATTCCACCATCTTCAATTCCCGACCGATTGTCAGTCGCTGGAATTTTTTCAATTCGTCAACTTTTATTTCAAGATCTTTGGTGCGCTCGGCGACGACTTTTTCCAAATTAATTTTGATTGATTCAAGTTCCATTGTTTTTTCCAGCACTTTTTCCTCAAGAGAAACGTTTACTTCCTTTATTTTGACTTCCGTCTCTTTTAATTTTTTTTGCGACTCCTGAAAAAGATCAAGCATTCCGTTAAAAACCTTGGCTAAGTATCCCACTTCGTCTTTTGAATTTACTTTAGTTCTAATTCCAAAATCGCCCTTGGAAATTTTTTCCGCGACACCGGTGATTATTCCCAATCCCTTCAAAAGCCAATTACTCAAGTAAATAACGCCTATAATGACCGAAATGAAAGCGATGCTTCCAATTAAAATTAGAAACCGGCCGATGTTTTTAAGCGGCGCCAAAACTTCTTGGGACTCGGCTTCTAAAACCAGCGCCAGCCCGTCTCTCTCCAGGCACATTGAAGCGCCAAAAACCGGCTGACCACGATAATCAAGATACTCGGCCTTAATTTCCTCGCCTCTTTCAAAACAGGCCGTAACCGGCTCGGTTTCAACTTTTTGCTTTAAAATCGTTTCGCTCAATCGCGAAGGAGTAAGCCTCAACCCCGCCTTATTGACCAAATAAATATCCGCGGTTTTATAATATTCCGTCAGCGCCTGGCTTGTTAATCTGTCTTTCTCCCCCTGAAAATTGCCGATTAAAACATTTCTTAACCGAGCGACGTTGCTAAAATGAAGCAGCATAACCGCGTCCAAAGGAACAGGCAAACCGCCAGAATAAGTTTTTTCGGAAAAAATTCTGGTTGTAAGGTGCATCATCGGGTCGCTATGTTCATCTTCTTCGGAAACAACCATTGTCATAAAAGCTTGGCCAAAATCCGCCTTAATCGCTTCGGTAAATCTGACGGCGTTCAATTCCAGCTCTTCTTTTTTCTCGTCAACGCCGATTCTTTCGTCTCTTGAAGAAGCGGCAACAACGCCGTCTTTGTCCAAAATATCAATGATTATCACTTCGGGGTCATAAATAATTTTTTCATTTTTCAAATAGCTATTTAACGCTTTAACCAATGGTTCGCGGTCTTTGACGGGAGTTTCTAAAATATCTTCGGTTGTGTTTCTAATATAACTGTCTGAAGACCAATCAATGATTCTAACCTCCAAAGCCCTTACAAAGCCGAAATAAGAAGACTCGCTTAGCTCGGCTAAAATCTGAAAATTATTAATGACGTTATTTTTAATAATATTTTTAATATATGAATTTAAATAAAAAAATAAAACACAAACTAAAACCAACATTAAAAATGTGAACGAAAAAATAAATTTAGAACGAAGTTTCATTATGGCGACGGTTTGTATCTGGCAGCCAGTTTGTGACAGATACCGATAACATAGTCATTGATAATGATACGCCTAATTCTGATTTTTCCCAACCTTTCCGTCAAAATTAGTTTTGGTGCGCGGGAGAGGAGTCGAACCTCCACGCCTTGCGGCACATCCACCTCAAAGATGCGTGTATACCATTTCACCACCCGCGCGTTTTTTTAAGCGTTTTCTTTTATCTCTTCGTCTCCGGCCGTTTCTATTTCCTTTATTTCGTTTGCGGTTTCAGTTTTAGTTATCTCCTTTTTTAGTTTTTTCCGGGCTTCTTTGGCCGATTCTTCCCGCAAATAATAAAGTTTTGCCCGCCGGACTTTGGGAGTCCTGGTAATTTCTATTTTTTCAATATTCGGGGAATGAAGCGGAAAAATTTTTTCCATCCCCACGCCTTGACTCACCCGGCGAACGGTAAAAGTCGCTCCGATTTCCGAGCCGTGCTTCCGACCAAGAACCGTTCCCTCAAAGATGCTGGCCCGCTTTTTGCCTCCTTCTTTGGTTTTTTCATATACCCGAATCGTTGCCCCGGGTACGATTTTGTCTAAAATAGATTGTTCCATAGTAGCTTAGCTTATCTTTTTCCGTTAAGAGTGTCAATAATCCGCTTTAACTCATCAGGCAATTCCGCTTCAATCCTGATCCGGCGTCCGGCAACCAGATTAAACTCCAGAGAAAGAGCGTGCAAAAATTGCCTGTCCAAATCAATTCCGAGCTTGCCGAGGGATAATTTTTTGAATCCGTAAAGATTGTCTCCCACGACCGGATGATTAAGAGCGGCCAAGTGAATCCTGATTTGATGAGTCCGGCCGGTTTTCGGCGTTAATTCCACCAAAGAAAAATCCAGAGGGGCGGCTACATCGGGAACGTTGTATTTAAAATTTTTCAAAACGCGATATTCGGTAATCGCTTCTTTAATATCCTTGGCTTTTTGCCGCCAGACGGTTCTTTTAATCGTTCCGGTTTTAATACCAATGGGGATTTTTATTATGCCTGATTTCGGTTCCAATTTGCCCCAGGCCAAAGCCAAATAAGTTTTTTTTATTTGATGGGTTTTGAAAAGATTTTTCAGATATTCAAAAAATGCTTGATTCCGAGCGATTAAAATAACCCCTGAAGTGTCGCGGTCCAAACGATGAACGATTCCCGGGCGCGAATTTACCACCTGCCTATCGGCAGGCAGGTCGCCGACATTTTTTACTTCCGGAAATCTTTCTAAAACCCAATCAACCAAAGTTTTTTCTCTTGAATCTTGGATCTTGGATATTGGATCTTTTATCGGGTGAACCAAAACTCCGGCCGGTTTGTTAACCGCTATGAAATCTTTAGTTTCGTAAATCAAAGAAATAGTTTTCATTAAACAAAATTTGTAAAAAAGCCCCGAAACAATCAGGGCTTTTTTATTTTTTTACGCCTTCTACCCCGACGGTAGACCAGAAGCGACGCTATTTACAAAGAATTCAAATCGGAATCAATCGTCTGAAATTCTTTATTCAAATCGCCAATGTCAATACTGTCCAGTTCTTGATTGATAACAGAAGTGGAATCCTCTTTGATAGTCGGCGAAGCTGGCTGGCCTATTTCCGAAACCTCCGGAGCATTGACTGAAGGAGCGATAATTTTTTCTTTTTGGGCTTGCCAATACCAAATTCCCAAACCAATCAGGACAATCACCGCCCCAATTATAAGAACAATGGAGTTTGTTTTGCTTTTTAATTCAATCTTTGGTTCAAGCCCTGACCCTGTATTTTGTTCCATATTTTTGTGTTGTTATTGAGCTGATTGGGTTGTTGTCGCCGCTTCCACTTCCAGTTCATTAACTTTCGGAATCTTAGCTAGAATAGTGGCCGCTTTGTGGACCGCTTCTCGACTGGTTTTTACGGTTTCCTGAACGACGGTCAAATCATCATGAAGAGCCCGGCGAATCTTGCCGATATCGGTTTTCAAAGCGTCTTCGGCGCCAATAACCAGAGTGTAAACTTTTCCGGCTTGATTAACAATTGCAGTTCGGCTGGCCGCGATGGCATTGGTCGCTTCGGTAATGGCGATTTTGACCGCGGCGATATCAACGCCGTTGGCTTCCGCTTTAGCGGCTCGATTGGAAATTCTGTCCAAAACTTTTTCCAATTTTTCCAAGACAGCCGAGAAATGATCCAAGCGGCGCTTATTCAGTTCATTAACCTGATTGTAAATTCTTTCAATAATTTGTTTTTTGCGCTCGTCTTTAATTTTAACCAAACGCTCTTTTAGCTCTGTTTTCTTGGCTTCAATTTTGGATTTCACTTCTTTTCTTTTGGCCTCGGCTTTGATTTTGAATTCTTCTTTTTTGCTTTCCAGTAGATTTTTCGCCTCCGTTCTTTTCGCTTCAAATTCTTTTTTTATTGCCTCTCTGCTCTGTTTAATTTCTTCTTGGACATTCTGCCTTAATCCTTTTACTTCTTCCCGAACGCCCTGCCGGGTTTCCTGAATCTGCTGACGCGCGTCCTGACGAATATCTTTCTGGCGGATATCTATTCCTGTTTGCGCCATTACTGATGTTAAACCGGACAAACCGATTATGGTCACCGCTGAAACAATTAAAGAAACAGTGATTTTTTTCATAAATCAACCCACCTTAAATTAATCCGACCTTTACTCAATTATACAATAATTGATGTTTTGCAACCATCAAATTCTTTAGCCGCGTTTCTATAAGAACAAAAATCGCAATCCGGCGCCGATTCCGGCAAAACGTCGGCCGTCAAACAGTCATGGGCGCTTACTACGGTTTGCTCAACCCAGTCGTCTTTGCCTTCATAAGGCAGTATTTTAACATCAAATTCCAGCTTGCCGTCAAAGGCCTCTTTGTCTGTTTTGCCGTTGCAATACACGAAATAACCAGTGTTGCTGACTTTAAAGCCGTTCTTTCGGAAAAGCCATTGATAAATTTCCATTTGCCGTTTATAACCTATTTGCCAATCCGCGTCTAAACTTACCTCCTCGTCTTTGGAAGTGGCTTTGTAATCAACAATGCTTAATTCCCCTCCGGGCCCAATCCAAACATCGTCCACGCCGCCGGTAATCAGAAAATTGGTGGTCGGATGCAAATATCGGATTCCTCCGCCCAAAGCGTCGCGCCATTCATTCATTTTTTCGTGCTGAAAAGGAATCAAATCCAAACCGTAAATTTTCATCAAAGGATGGGCCGAACCGCCTTGACGATGAATGTCAAATTCCTTCTTTAATAATTTATCAACCGCGGAATTCAAACTGAAAGGAAAGCCCGGCGGCTGGGAAATTCCCAAGCGCCTGTCAAGATAAAAACACCTCGGGCAGTTCAAAAATAAATCAATCTTGCTCCGGCTTAACTGGTACGGGATTTTTGAGTCCGGCTCAAAAAGATTCCGGGTTCTTTTGGGATTATAAAATCTGGACATTAATTTTTTCAATTATTACCGGCGCTAACGGCTTGTCGCTGGAATCCGTTTTTGTGTTTCCGATTTTATCAACCACCTCCTGGCCTGCCGCGACTTTTCCGAAAATCGTGTAATTATGCGGCAAGGGATAATTTTCAAGCATTATGAAAAATTGGCTGCCGTTTGTGTTCGGACCAGAGTTGGCCATCGCCATCACGCCTTTCTGGTAACCGGCCTTGGCTGATTCCGTTTCGGGATTTAATTCGTCTTCAAATTGATAGCCCGGTCCGCCGGCGCCGGTGCCGTTCGGATCCCCTCCCTGAATCATGAATCCCCTGATAACGCGATGGAAAGTTAAGCCGTCGTAAAATCCTTTATCGGCCAAAG
>MFKM01000024.1:0-8472 GCA_001779575.1 Candidatus Jorgensenbacteria bacterium RIFCSPLOWO2_12_FULL_42_11 | reverse complement strand
TTCGCGACTGTTTTAGGCGCGTCCGCGTCATAAGTTTCAAGCTTGATTTCGCCGAAATTAGTTTTAATAGTGATTAGATGTTTCATATTTGAAGTAGCGGAATCTTCTGTTTTAACCGACTTGGCGGCGGGACACGAGCCCCATAATCCCCGCCCGGCTTCTTTCGCTTCTCGTTGGGCTTTGACAAACCGGTCTTGGTATTTTACGTCCGGCGGATAGGAATAAGAATAAGCGAAGCCCCGCTCAACCAACTCCAGATTTATCAAAACATCGTCAACCCGGACATAACGCAAAAGCCGGTTGTATTTGTCTCTGTCCGTTACGTCTTTTTCCAGCCGCGCTATCTTGCCTTCAACCAATTCCTTGTTTTTTTTAGACGCTTCCAAGCCGAAACATTCCACGGATTTTCGCGGGTCAACCGTTTCCGGCGCGTCCATTCCAATATACCTGATTATTTCCCCTCCTTCAATTTCAACGGTGTCGCCGTCAATAACCCGAATAATTTTAACCAAATTATCGCCGATCTTATCTCCGGAAACAATTTCTTTGGCCGTCTTTGACGCGGAATTACCAACCGGCTCCGCGCTATTTTGCTTCAATCCATTTCCAGCCGTAAGGATGCCAAGCGACGCCAGAACTATGCCTCCGATAATAAAAATTAAAAGTTTATTATTCATCTGATTCTTCTCCCAAGTCGGCTTTCACTTTTTCAAACTCGTTTTCCAATTCCTTGAGTTGTTTTTTGCTTTCTTTGATAAGGATAGCCCCTTCTTTCACTTTTTCCAGTCCCGTTTCCACGTCAACTTCTTCTTGTTGGTCAAACCAACTCACGATATCTTTCAATTTTTTTAACGAATCCCTTAAAGTATTTTTTGTCATTTTTGTTTATTATTATTTTTTGAATTACAAAACCAAGCTACGAATGACCAATGAAAAAAAATTTCTGAAACCCAAACGGAAGCGCAGCTCCGATGAAGTCGGAGCGTGAGCGGGTTGAAGAAAATTTTTTTCATTGGTCATTCGCGAAAGAGCCATTTCGTAATTCAAAGTATTTAATTATTGATTAATATCGCTGACCACGGATTTTATATTGCCGTCGGAAATTTTAATATCAAGCTTTTCTCCCACTTTAATCTGATTGACGGTTTTCACCACCTTTCCCGAAACGGAAATAATGCTGTAGCCCAGTTTAAGCTGGCGAGCCGGGTCAAAAAAACGCAACTGCTTTTCTTTATCATCCAACATTTTGTCTTTATTTTCAAATTCTCTTTTCAGAATATCCAAAAAAAACTCGGAAAATAAAAACAAGGCCTTTCTTTTGTCTTTTATTTCATAAGCAATCTTGGACAAATTATTTCCGACAGTGCGCCGCAGTTTTTCAAAAACCTGAAAAATGTCATTGAAAAATCTCGCTAAATTACCGGAAAATAATTCAAAACGGCGCGCCGTCAGGCCGAGCGCTTCCTGATATTGATAAATCAAATCTTTTTCAATAACCGAAATATCGTTGACGATTTTCTCCCACGATTTGTTAAGAAGAACGGCCGCCGCGGTGGGAGTGGAAACCGCCCTGTCAACAATGAGCGACATAAGCGGAACGTCTTTGTCGTGGCCAATTCCGCAAATAACCGGAATTTTAAAATCCGCGATTCTTCGAACCAGCGTCTCGTTGTTAAACGCCTGCAAGCTCTCCAAGCTCCCCCCGCCCCTGATAATAACCAAAACGTCAATGTCTTTGCCGTCAAAATATTTAATGGCCGAAAGCAAATTCCGCGCGGCAATCTGACCCTCAACCCGCGAATTAAAAAAACTGACGCGATAACCGTATTTACCGAGATTATTGAGAAAATCATGGATAACCGCGCCGGTTTCCGAGGTAATTAAACCGATTTTTTGCGGAAACTCCGGAATCGGTTTTTTCCTTTCAGCGGAAAACAGACCCTCTTTTTCCAACTTTTGTTTCAACGCGTCATAGGCCTTTTTCAGCGCGCCTTCTCCGACAAGCTCTACCGCCGAAACCCTAAGATTAAACCGGCCGCTTGGCGCGTAAATCTCCGGAAAGCCTTCGGCGACAACCTCCAGGCCGATTTCCAAAGCGACACCGCTTAATTCATAATTATTTTTCCACATAAAACAAGAAAGAACGCTTTCGTTGTCTTTGTCTTTCAAAGAAAAAAACAGATAGCCGTCTCTGATATCCAAACTGCTGACTTCTCCCTGAACGCGCGCTCCGTATCTCCTGAATTCCGCGTTAAGAAAATTTAAATAAGCGCTTATCGTGTATGGCTTTTCGTTTTTGCCGTTCGCTTCTTGAATTTTATTATTATTTTCAGCAACTTCGTTAGAAATAGCGAACATTCGCATTTGCGTTTTATTGCCAATAGGGTCGACTTCCAAATCCCCTTTGACCAGCGCCAATATGCTTAAACCGTATTTATTAAACTTTCTTTCCTTAATTCCCTTGACAGACATTAATTCCGCTTTTGTCTTCGGCTCAAGCGAAGCAATCGTTTCAAGAGCGGCGTTCGGCAACACGCGAAAAAGGTCAACGCCTTCCTTTTGCGCCTCATCTGTTCTCCAATCTTTTAATTTTTTCAATAAATCATTGTTCATGGCGACAAATGAAATTAATTAAAAGTATTTTCCCTCTTTGCAATCGGCAATAAAATTTTCGTTCATTTTTAAAAGTTTAACCGGCGGGGTTTTGGCGAATTTCGCTTCGGTTTCTTTTGAGGCCAGTTGAAAAAATTTATCTTTGATAAGAACTTCCGGATGAACCCGAAACGCGCGCTCGTTCCAGCCGAGAAGGTAAAGGCCGGACAGCCGGCTAACGCGTGAAAGAGCGACGTAGCCCTGCCCGAATTCAAAAACAGCCGAAAGATCCATTACCGCCGCCTCCAAACTCATTCCCTGGCTTTTGTGAACCGTAATCGCCCAAGCCAAACGAAGCGGCAACTGGGTAATTTTCGCCCGCGCTTTGCTGTCTTCTTCTATAGTCCAGTCCATCGGCTTCACCGAAACCCGCCGGCCGTTTCGCATTCTTATAACAGGATAACCGCTTATTTTATCAAATCCGACCACCGCGCCGAGCGTGCCGTTGGCAAACCCTTCTTTGGGATTGTTTTTCGTAAACATCACTGCCGCGCCGACTTTCAAAGAAAGCGTTTCCGGCGAAAGACAACCCCTTTTAAGCGCGGCCACGAGCGCGTCCGGACCTTGTGAAAACATAGAAAATATTTCCGGCTTGCTGGAAAGCTGGGCGAGCATTTCGTCATTAACGCGATTAACGTCAATGTTGTGGGAAAAAAATTTAGGCACGCCGGCTGGCGCGGCTAAATATTCTATCTTTCGGGTTTCAATATGACGCAGGTGATGATCGCCGAAAACATTGCGCCGGATTGACGACAATATTTCCAGAAAATTACTGTCGTCCTGCCGGTATTGCTCGGTCAAATAACAAATAGCCGGGTTAAGCTTCGCCCAGGAAGAAGAATCGTAAGCGAAAAGAGCCGGCGACTCCTCAATCAGTTTAGCTTGGCTATTATCGTCTTCCGCCCTTCTGACAATCGGCGGAAGCTGGAAAAAATCGCCGACCAGAACTACTTGCATCCCGCCGAACGGTTCCGGCCTTTGCTTGATTTCCCGGCAGACATTATCAATCATGGAAAGCATCCCTGGCAGCAGCATTGATATTTCGTCTATAATCAAAACTTTGGCGTGGCGGACGCGCTTCGCTATGTATTTATTCAAAACGATTTTGTTAAGGTCGTGTTTGTCCAGTTTTGTTTTGATTCCGATGCCGCTCCAAGAATGAATCGTCATTCCGCCGATATGGGTGGCCGCGATACCGGTGGAAGCCGTGATGGCCGGCTCAATGCCGACCGACCGCAAATACGCCACGTATTGATTGACAAGGTAGGTTTTCCCCGACCCGGGTTCGCCCGTTAAAAACACATTCGCGCCGGTTTTGATAATGGAAAGCGCTCGTGATTGAATCATTTAAGCGCCGATATAATATTTCGCGCCCGACCGACTTGCCCGTCTTCCAACCGCACTTTAATCCCGCGCGGATGAAAACTGGAATTAGTGAGAATTTCAGAGACGATACCCCGCGTCAGCTTACCGGTTCCTTGATCGCTTTTTAAAACCACTTCAACTTCTTGACCAATTTTAATATCTTCTCGGTTTTGTCCATTCATAAATTTATTTATTTAGATCTTTAAAGCACCCAAGCGGAAAATCTGAATCAACCAGCTTCCCCAAATCAAAGCCAAAAAAGCCGCCAAAAGAAACGGCCAACCAAGAGTGGTATAGGCTTCCTTCAAAACAATTCCTCGGAAAATTGAAATTAAAACGACCGAAATAAAAATCAACGGCGTAAAAATCACGAAATTGGGCCAGCCGACAAGCAGAGCGGCTAAAAAACCAAGTTCGGTTTCGCCTTCTTCAAAAAATCGTTCTTGAGATTTTTTCAAAAATTTCAGAAACAAATAAAAAGCGAAAGCAACGCCGATAGAAATAAAAGCATTCAGCCAAAATCGGCCGTAAGCGTAAAACCAAAAATAGCGTGGAGCGAGCAATGCTTCGGTCAAAGCGCCTCGCGACCAGGCGTAATATTGAGCGGCGGTTAAAAAAGCGGCGTAAAGAACGCGGGCTGCCGCCAAAATAATGACCAATAATTTATAATTCGGCTGACGATGAAACAGATAACGAAAAAAACCGAACGCGAAAACAAAGCCCAAAATAATTTTCGGCGCAAAAAGAATAACCGAATCAGAAAAAAAATAATTCATATAATCGCTGATTTCTCTGATGATATTTTACACCCTAAAAAATTTTTGATAAAGTCTAGGGAAGACAATGTTCCCGACTTTAATGGGCCCATAGTTTAGTGGCAAAACACCTCATTTGCAATGAGGAATCGGCGGTTCGATTCCGCCTAGGTCCACCAAAGACGATTTGTCGCCTCGCTCGGGGCTTCGCCCGATTTTTTTGCGGACAGGCTATTATTAAAATTCATAGTCGCCCTTGCCCCACCGCACCCGTGCGCGGGCAAGTTATATGAACTCCCTAAAATCAATAAATCCATACGCTAACTATAGTATGTAGCACCAAAGTTAGCAAGTGCGTATACTACAATTATCAATTATGAAAAGAGAAGTTTTAATTAAATTCGGTCAAAAAGTCCGCGAAGAACGAACTAGATTAGGTTTGTCGCAGGAAGAACTCGCAGGTCGTGCCGGTGTTCATCGAACTTACATCGGCATGATTGAGCGTGCTGAGAAAAATATAACTCTTGAGAATATTGAGAAGATAGCAATGGCATTAGGTCGTTCCATCAGTGATTTAACAAAATAATAGTTTATGAAATTAAAAATTCCAAAACTGCCACAATTATTAGATCGGAAAATATACAAAACAGGTCAAACTAGGGGTGCTGATGATGATGTTATTTTTCAAAACAGAGTCGGCCGAAACAGCACTGTTTTAATACCATATCAGTTTTGGAATAAATCTTTTGTATTTCCAGATGGCAAAAAAAATTTTGAAAATAACTTTATCGTATTACTTGCACCTACTATTTATTTTGAAAATAAGGACATCGTGAGTGATCTTAAAAGTAAGTCATTGGCACTTGGAAGAAATTGTCTTGTGTTTTATGAAACCAGACAAAATTGGGATAAATATAATCCAGAAAAAAGAGGCTGGAAGCCAGCACAAAATAGAACAGCGCCTCTCGGTGGTAATTATATTGCTCGGGTACCTGCAACAACTGCAATAAATGGCGGAGGCAATGTTATTAGAGGATTTACAACAACCGCAGGAAAAGGTGCGGGAATTAGGCTTTATGAATATGCAAGCTCAGAAACAATAAAAAAATGCAGACTTCAGTTAGAAAGTATTTATTGGCTGTGTTTTGATTCAGTCAAGGTTGCTTCTGGTAATGGTATGTCTAAAAAAGATGCAGAAATTAGAAAAGATTATATCTTAAAAATTTGTAAAAAGGATGGACTGCTGGATTACAATAAACTAAATAAGGCAAGAATGATTGATAATGAGAATCAAACAATATGCCCGCTTTGCTTGGAAAAATTATCTGGAATGGGATTTTTTAATAGAATGGCGCAAGCAGAAGGACGTGAAGTTCCAGATTTGACCGTAACCGAAATAAATCTTTTTCATATAAATGAGTTGCGATACGGCGTTTATAATCACAAGCCCTATAACTTAAGTTGGGGTCATCATCATTGCAATGTTGTTACTAAAGACTCCGGTATCACAGGAACACTGAAGTGGATGAAAGATGTATTGAAAAGGAATGAGGGTCGTGGATTTAAGGTGTAGATTTTTTCTACAGTAATCTTTCTTGATATTGTTCTGACATCGCTGATTTTGAATCATAGTTATTAGGAAATTCCTTATAATTCTTACCCTCAATAAATTTTACTAGTTTTTTTGTTTTGTTAAACCACTTTTCCTCAATTTCAATTGAAATTGAGTATCTTCCTAATTTTAATGCGGCAACTGCCGTTGATCCAGAACCCGCAAAACAATCGAGAACTATATCATCGGGAAAGGTAGTTGCAGATATCGCATGTTCTAAAAGTACGACTGGTTTTTCTGCTGGGTGTTTACCTTTGTATGGGCGAATATTTGGAAAGGTCCAAACATCTGTAAACTCCTTTGTTTTATCAACATTAAATGCCCGGACAACATCTTGATAATCAGGCATTGTTTTAACCTTTCCAGTTTTTATTAAAGCTACTCGCATTTTTTCGTATTGTTCTTTACTAGGTACATTTCTTCCTGCTTCCCAATTAGAAACAGCCCCACCGTGATTTACTTTTCCATATGCTCCAATAATCTCTGTTAATTTATTTGAGGTTAGATCGGATTGCTTTCTATGTTCTTTGAGCAAGTTGGCAAAGTAGGATCGGTGCAAATTCCCGTTAGTTGCCGGTTCAGCAAAAATTATTCTTTCTGAATGATCATACCATTGACGCAACGATTCTTTATTCATTTTTTGCTTCCAGCCATCAAAGCCTGGATCATTGGGTTTCGTCCAGACTATGTGGGAAAGGGTGTTGAAATCACGAGAAAAAATGTTTTCCAGTTTTCCCGCCATGGTAGGTGAGCAAAAACAAAAGAGTGACCCATTTGGCTTAAGTATTCTTGCCCATTCCTTTGCGTATTGATACATCCATTCAAGATAGTGTTCGTCTTCTTTGAATGTTGTGTCACCATATATATTTTTCTTTTTTGTCGAATGATATGGTGGATCAGTAATAATTAGTGATACCGAATGATTGGGAATATCTTTGAGAACTTCGAGTGCATCGCCTTTAATCACAAGGCTACGCATATTTCTATAATTATGCGTTTTGATTGTGTTCTCTAGTATGTTTTGGAAATCCTTTTTTATAGTCATCGAAATAATTTATTGCTAACTTTAGTATACACAAAGTTTTCCATACAAGCAATCAGATTTTCTCAATATAATGCTTGTATCTAATTAATGGCTTGCGCTCACTCCTATTTCTTATCCTATCTATTTTTGATTTAGTTTTTGCACCGATAGATAATCTATTTCTATACAAACGCAAGCCAAGATGTTCAATTCCTTCTTCATGAGAGGATATTTTGGTCTTTCGCTTGTTTATAGGTAGTTTTTGATTTCTGTCAGTATTTAGCAAAAGGCTTTCAACCTCAAGAGATAGTTTTCCCATTTCTTCTTTTGAAACTCTGCTTGCGGTTATCCCAATGTCATCAACATAAATAGCAACACGAGGGTCATTTCCTTTCAAGCGTTTTTTGATAAGACGATCAAGTTTAATAAAAGTGTCCAAATTACACCAGACAGCAAGGCGCGATGATGTGGCAAATCCGCGCGCGATTGTTTTACGCTCCGAGGCATTTCCTTTTGGTCCTTCGGGCACGCAACAAAAACTCGCAAGCAATGCCGCCGCTTTTTTACTGCAAGCACACTTATCACGAAAGAAATGATAAACTCTTTCTTCACTTATTTGCTCAAAAAAGCGTGTTATATCTAATTTCAGAGAAGTCCTCTTTCTCTTTTTGCCAAGTAAATATTTGGCGGCTTTTGCGTGGTTCATGTTTTTTACCCCACCAAATATAAAATCTGGGATCATTTTATCGTGCGGAGCAAGAACTGCTTTATTTATATTATCCAAAAGTCTGCCGAGTGGGGTTCTTTTAGCACTACGCACATACTTTTCTTTTTCCGGCTCTGATCGGTACTCGTTGTCTCTCCAATACCTAGTAAAATTATTAAGAACATCATTTATCAGCGCCAATACTTCCTTTTTCGGAAACTTACTGTGGCTTAAATGTTTTACTAGCTCGTTCTTGCTCCGTATGTAAAGTTTTGGATATCTGCTAGTTTGCATATTTCTTTAGGAGCTTCGCTCGATCTTTTATTAAGTGCGTTTGCATTTTCTCGCCCCATTCAAT
>MFKM01000023.1:2502-7231 GCA_001779575.1 Candidatus Jorgensenbacteria bacterium RIFCSPLOWO2_12_FULL_42_11 | reverse complement strand
CGCGGGGATTCCGGTTTACGAGGGAATGGTGGTGGGCCAAAATGCCAAAGCCGGCGATATTATGGTTAATATCTGCAAAGCGAAAGAACTGACTAATTTCAGGGGGAAAAACGAAGGCCTCCAGGAACAACTGGAAGTGCCGCTTAATCTTTCGCTTGAAGACGCTTTAAGTTATATCGGCGACGACGAGATGGTGGAAATCACGCCAAAAAGCGTTCGCATCCGAAAAACCCTTTTGACGGACAATGAACGCAAAAGGGTCAAACGAAACAAAAACAACGACAGTTAATTTTTAAGCTGTTTGAATGCTATTTGCTTTAGATTACGAGACTAAACCACAAACAGTAAATAAAAAGATTTTCTTCAACCCGCTCACGTCCCTCCGCTCGCGAGCGGAGGAACTGCGCTTCCGTTTGGGTTTCAGAAAAATCTTTTTATTTACTGTTTGGGAAATAGCCATTTCGTGATTCAACATTATTTAATTGATTTCGCGACCGTGGCCACCAACTTTTTGTTAAAAATTGAGGGAATGATATTTTCCGGAGTCGGATTTTTGACCATTGAGGCAATCGCGTAAGCCGCTTTGATTTTCATTTGGTCGGTTATTTTTTTAACTTTATTATCCAGAGCGCCGCGAAAAACTCCCGGGAAAGCAAGGGCGTTATTTATCTGATTAGGAAAATCAGAACGACCGGTAGCTATGATAAACGCCCCGCCTCTTCGTGCTTCTTGCGGCATTATTTCCGGTATGGGGTTGGCTAAAGCAAAAACAATGGGCTTGTCAGCCATCAGCCGGATATGCCCTGATTTAATCAAACCGGGACCGGAAACGCCGATGACGGCGTCAGCGTTTTGCAGAGCGTCTTTCAACTCTCCTTTCAGGTTTTTGGGATTGGTAATTTCAGCCAGTTCTTTTTTGTAAAAATTCAAATCTTTTCGGTCCGGCGCGATTATGCCTTTCCGGTCAATGACCAGGATTTCCTTAACACCCGCTTTTTTAACCATTTTGGCGACGGCGGCGCCGGCGGCGCCCGCTCCCAAAATGACTATCTTTGATTTTTGGATTTTCTTGAAAGACGCCTTGAAAGCGTTTATCAGTCCGGCCAAAACCACAATGGCCGTGCCGTGCTGGTCATCATGCATAACCGGAATAGCTAAAGAATCAATAAGCTGTTTTTCAATATAAAAACACCTCGGCGCGGCAATGTCTTCAAGATTTATTCCGCCGAAAGCAGGGGATAAATACCGAACCGTTTTCACTATTTCATCGGGGTCTTGGGTTGCCAAAACTACCGGAAAGGCGTTGATTCCGGCGAATTGCTTAAAAATCATCGCCTTGCCTTCCATCACGGGGAGCGCTCCTTCGGGACCGATATTGCCAAGTCCCAAAACCGCCGAACCGTCGGAAACGATTAAAATCGTGTTGTTTTTAATCGTCATTTCGCCGGCGTCTTCCGGATGTTTGGCCAAATGCGAAGCGACAGTCCCGACACCGGGAGTGTAAAAAATTTTTAAATCTTCCGGCGTCGCAATCGGCGCTTTTAAAGACACCTCTATTTTGCCTTTAAGTTTCTTATGAATTTTTAACGCTTTCGCGCCGAAATCAGATTTGGTCATTAATGGCTTTTATTTTATGAGCTATGCCATGAGTCGGACTTTTTCTTTCGTCAATTTTAAGCATCAGATAAATCCTGTTATGAGAGGCGATTAATTGATTCCGGCACTTGGTGAATAATTTTATTATTTGCCCCCATTCTCCTTCCACGGCAGTGCCCATGGCGCCAAGCTGATACTTCAAACCGCTTTCTTTTATCACCTTCACCGTTTCGGCCACTGATTGGCTCAAACTTTCTCCTTCCCCAATCGGAAAAGCCGAAATTTCCGCCACCACCATTTTTCTAATTTGTTTTTTCATATATCATATAAATATATCATATAAGTATGATAAAACGTCTTTGAATATCAGAATAGGGGAGTTTGATTTTGGTATAATTATAATACAACTCAAAGGTCGCTTAGAAATCTTATAATTCTATGCAAAAACTTAATAAAAACGCGGTAGGTCTGGCATTGGGATCGTTGGTCGCGTTAGCTCATTTAGGCTGGCTTATTCTTATCGGCATTGGGTTGGCCAAGCCCTTATACGACTTAATACTCAAACTTCACCACATCTCGCTATCCTATGCCATTCTGCCTTTGTCCTTGGGGTTATCCGTCGGTCTTCTGGCGCTTACTTTTGCTGTCGGTTATGTGTTCGGCTGGGTCTTCGCCACTTTTTGGAATAAGTTTAGTGAATGATTAATCATAAAGTCTCTTAATCTCGCCGACTAACTCCGAAAATCCGGGCTGATTAAAATGCTTTCTGTTTTTAAATATCATTATCTTTGCTTTTGGCAAAGCGTGTTTGTATTTTTCAAAATCAGCGAACGGGACAAAAGGATCATCTTTGCTGTGGCAGATAAACACTTGGCCGCCTTGTTTTCGCAGTTTCTCCAGATTTTTAGGCAAGATAAAATCACCCAGAGAATATTTTGAGTTTTTGTCGCGGTAAGGCGCGGCGACCAAAAAAGTGGCCAATATCTTTTTAGGAAACTTGTTTTCGGACAAATATTTGGCCAGAAAAATCCCGCCCAGCGAATGTCCGATTAACGTCAGATTATTCTTTAAAAATGGCCGCAGTTTATCAAACATAATTTCCCATTCATTATATTTGGCATTCATGGAGTTCGGCATTTTGGGCAAAACCACTTCAAAGTTTTTCCCAAGTTTTTCGCTTAAAGTGTCTTTCCATCCTTTCGTTTTAAGTCTTTCAAAACTGAATTCGTAGTTTTTCAAAAAAGCAAGATATTCCTTATAAGCGCCAAAAGCATCTCCGCCGTGAATGACTATAATTTGTTTTTTCATAAAATTAGCCGTTAGTGGTTGGCCGTTAGCGATGATCGTTAATAATTAGCTTAATTTATTTATCAATTCCCATCAAGCTTGACTTTTCTTTTATTAAATTATATGTTATAATAATAAATATGAAACAATCTTCCGGTTTTTACAATCTCGGTATCGCGCCGAATATCTTGGAAATTCTTGGCAAACTGGGCTTTGAAACGCCTACGCCTATTCAGGAAAAATCTATTCCTTCAAGCATTGAAGGCAAGGATTTGGTTGGCATAGCTCAAACTGGCACGGGTAAGACCCTGGCTTTCGCCATTCCGATGATTCAAGCCGCCCTTAGCGGCAAAAGCGGTCTTGTGGTTTTACCAACCAGAGAACTGGCCTTGCAGGTTAATAAAGTATTTGATGAAATCGGCGGTCCGCTCCGGGTGAAAACGGCGGTTTTAATCGGCGGCGAATCAATTCGGCGCCAGATTTTCTCGCTCCAAAGGAATCCCCACATCGTCATCGGCACGCCGGGCCGAATCATTGACCATCTTCAGCAAAAAACCGTTTCGTTTAGAAATGTCAAAATTCTCGTGCTTGACGAAGCGGACCGGATGCTGGACATGGGTTTCGCGCCCCAATTAAAACAAATCCTTCAAGAAGTGCCTCGCGAAAGGCAAACAATGCTTTTCTCGGCAACCATGCCCCAGGATATTTTTAAAATGGCCCAGACCTATATGAAATTGCCTTTGCGGGTTGAGATTGCCCGACCGGGCACGACCGTTGATAAAGTGACGCAAGAACTTTTCTTCGTCAACAAACCCGACAAGCCCCGTCTTTTGGAAAAAATTCTTTATGAATATCGCGGCTCGGTTTTGGTTTTTTCCCGAACAAAATTCAACGCCCAAAGAATTGCCGCCAATGTTCGCGCCATGGGCCACACGGCCGCCGAGATTCATTCCAATCGCTCGCTTGACCAGCGTCGGGAAGCGCTTGATGGATTCCGAAACGGCAAATACCGTGTTTTGGTTGCCACGGATATTGCCGCGCGGGGCATTGACGTGAAAGGCATTGAGCTTGTTTTAAATTTTGACTTGCCGCAAAGTTCAAACGACTATGTCCATCGGATTGGCCGCACGGCTCGAGCCGGGGGCGCGGGCCACGCTATTTCTTTCGCGACGCCGGACCAGAGAAACGATATTCGGGACATTGAACGTCTTATCCGCGCCACATTACCGCTTTCTAAACTACCCGAACTTCCGCCGGCGCGTAAAACCGATAAACTTCCTGAAAGGCCAGAAAGACTCCAGAGACCAGGCCGGTCAGATTCCCGCCATGTTTTCAGACGACCTTTCAAATCGCGTTCTTCCTATCGTTATTAACAATGACTGCCCGCCACGAAACCGGTTGTCCAGCATAATTACAAACTATACCCGCCCCCAATAATTCCCGGCAACGCAAAGGAATAGCTTTCAACAATAAAGAAAGGCGGGTTCGCGTGTCGCGGCTAACGCTGTGGTTGAGCGTATTTTCACTAATAAATTACCGACCATTAGGATCCTAAATCCAATTCTTGGGTTATTTTTATTTCTTTTATGAATTCCGGCATATGGCTCACCAAAATCATGGCGCCGCCATACATTTGAAGCGCCTTGGCGATAATCGGAAGATGGCGAAAATTGATGTGATTGGTGGGCTCATCCAGAATAAGAAGACCGGGTCTTTGAAGAATAAGACGCGCGAAAGAAAGAAGTCCTTTCTGACCTTCGGATAAATGCTCCACGCGCGTTTGCATCATTTCGGGGCCGATCAGAAATCCGGCCGCCATAGACCGGATAGAATGTTCGGTGACGTC
>MFKM01000023.1:0-2491 GCA_001779575.1 Candidatus Jorgensenbacteria bacterium RIFCSPLOWO2_12_FULL_42_11 | reverse complement strand
TAAGCGATTGATATACCGTTTCCTCAAAATTGAGAGTTGAAAAATCTTGCCGATAAAAACCGATTCTGGTTCCTTCCGCGATTTCCGCGCCTTTTGCCTTCCCGGAAGCCAGCATTTCCAGCAAAGTCGTCTTCCCGATTCCATTCGGTCCTTTAAGTTCCAACTTATCTCTCCGCTTCAAATTAATGGCTACTTTTTTCGTTATCGGCTTATGGCCCCGCATAACGGAAACCTTGGTAAGATTGACAATGTCGCCCGCGATATCTTCCTGGCAGGGGATTACAAACGGACGAATTATTTTATCCTCCTGCCGCTCTTCAATTTCTTCTTCCTCAATCAATTTTATTTTTTCCCGCATTTTCTTCGCCACATCGCGCATATGCCCTCCTTTTTGGGCGAAAAAACCCACCTGTTCCTTTCGATGTTCCACTTCTTTGGCTTTGCGAACCGCCGTGCGGCGTTCGCGTTCAATACGCTGGGTGATTTCCGCCACTACTTTAAAATAGTTTCCCGTGTATTGTTCTATCTTTTGGTTAAAAGAATCCAAATACAGCACTCCGTGCGTGAAAGCGTTTAAAAATTGAGCGTCGTGCGAAATAGCAAGACAGGTTTTTTGATAATCAATGAGAAATTTCGTGAGATGTTCAATGCCCGCTCTATCAAGATTATTGGTAGGTTCGTCCAATAATAAAAGGTCGGGGTTTTGAATAAGAGCGAATGCCAGCAATAAACGAGCCTGCTGGCCGCCCGAAAAAACGCGAATCTTTTTTTCAAGCGGAGCGTGAAGGTTTACCACTTCAAAAATGTTTTCAATTCGCCGATCAATATTATAAATAGTTTGCCCGGGGAACGCTTCCTGAAAAAATTCGCGCGCGGTCAAGTCCATCTGCTCGCGGGGGATTACCTGTTTCGCCAGCGCGATGGTGGCCCCCTCCCGACAACTTACCGACCCCTCGTCTTGTTTCACTTTTCCCGTAATCAGCTTAAAAATCGTGGTTTTGCCGGCGCCGTTCTGGCCCATCAGCGTAAATTTTGCTCCCTGGCGCAAACCGAAAAAAGCCTCCCTCAACAGGGGTTTCTTGTGACTAAAACCGAACGATACGTTATCAAAACGCAAAACAACGTCGCCGTGTGTTTGGGCCATAGCTTAGAGAATAAACGTTTTCAAACGTTTTGTATAGCGGCGCCTCGTCATTTACGAATAGCCAATGAAAAGATTAAAAAAATATTATTTTTCTGATTTTATTTTGTTTAAAATCTCCTTTACTTTTTCCAAGCTGTTCCAGTCATAAACAGAAACCGGAAAAACATTTTTATTGATTTTCTTCAAAGCAACGATTTTCTTTTTTATTTCTTTTTCCGGCACCATATCGCTTTTGCTTAAAAATACATATTCGGTTTTTTTCAAAAGCTCTTTGTTATATGCTTTGAGCTCATTTTTGATTATTTTATAATCTTTAACTGGGTTTTCCGATTCGGCGGAAATTAAATGAAGAAGTATTTTGACGCGCTCAATATGGCGAAGAAATTTTATGCCCAAGCCCTTGCCAACAGACGCGCCTTCAATGAGCCCGGGGATATCCGCCAGAATAAGTTCGTAATAAACTCCCAGGTTCGGCTCTAAAGTCGTGAAAGGATAATTGGCAACCTTGCTTTTTGCCATGGTCAGCTCGTTCAACAAACTGGATTTTCCCGCGTTCGGCAGACCGATAAAACCCGCGTCGGCGATAAGCTTGAGTTCAAGCCTCGCCGTCAAACGCTCGCCGGGCAGACCTTCCTGGAATTGCTTGGGAGTGGTGTTAGTCGCGGAACGAAAATGAAAATTGCCTTTCCCGCCGCGGCCGCCTTTCGCGATAAATATTCTCTCGCCGATTTTCAACACCTCTTCGGTTTCGCCGGTTTCAATTTTTTGGATTATCGTTCCCACGGGAACTTTCAAAATGACATCGCCGCCGTCAGAACCGTCTCGGAATTGCCCTCTCCCGTTTCCGCCGTCTTCGGCCTTAATGTTTTTTTTGTGCCTGAACTGACCCAAGGCGTTCAAATCGGAAACGCCTTCAAAATAAACACTGCCGCCTTTTCCGCCATGACCGCCAACCGGCCCCAAACTCATCATATTTTTATTGAAAGCCACGGCGCCTTTTCCGCCATTTCCGGCTTCCACTTTGATTATTACGTCGTCTATCAACATATAAAGATTTTATATTAATGGAAAGGAAATTTTTGGTTTTGCTTCGCCGCTTCAGACTACAAAATGAACATTTGTATTATATCATTTGTGGTTCTTTGGCGTTGTTCATTTCTCCGTCCTTGCGGGGATGGCTCCCACAATTATTTCAAATTTTGGGCAAGTCTTGTATTGTTATATAAGGATATGCTAATATCTCTATATGACTGATTTATGCGAAGCGATGAAAAAGTTCGGCAAAGGCATAGGTAGTGTTCTGCGTTATCGTATCGTGGAAGCGCTGTTTTCCGGTCCCAAGACGGT
>MFKM01000022.1 GCA_001779575.1 Candidatus Jorgensenbacteria bacterium RIFCSPLOWO2_12_FULL_42_11 | reverse complement strand
AATATTATGAGCGGGAAACCGCTTCGCAATTTCTGACCGAGCAAGCTTGTCATTTTTGTCATCAACGAGCGTCTTGAAATGAGTTTTGTCCGTATAATCCCTTTCAAGCTGCGGCCCGTGATATTGCATTATATTCTTGCCGGCTTCATTGGCCACTTCTACCGCAAACTTCAACAACTCGCTTCCTTGTTCTTCCATATTTTCCATGTCTTTCTCCTTTCTTTTCTTGTATTAATAATTGTCAAAAAACTATTTTAATTCTAACTCTTTTAGATTTATCTGTCAAGTTTAAAAACAAAGGATATTTAGTTTTATTTACGCGATGGCTAATCAAAATCAAGGAGAAGAGCCAGGTGGTCTGAAACTTCATCCTGAAGAACGCGGAAATCGTTTACCTCCACGTCTTTGCTAATAATAATATAATCGGCAAATTTATCGGGGTATGGAAAGAAACGATTGCGCGTTGAGGTAATACCGTATTCCCTGATAAGATTTTTCATATTTTCGTCAATAATCGCCATGCTTTTTGTATTCAACGATAAATTAAAATCCCCACAGATGATTTTAGCGCCACTTATCACGTTTAGAAATTCCTTGAGTTTTTGAGATTGACTAATTCTTTCTTCGGTGTCATCCCTTCCTTCCCCCGTCCACAAACCGTGGAAATTAATAATAGTATATTCTTTCCCTGATTTCGGGAATTGCACAAATTGGAGATTTTTACCTAAGGTTCGCCCATCGTTATCAGTCATGGCATTTCTTGTCCGATACGCGAAAAAATCTCCTTCTTCGTCAATCTTTTCTGTTCTTTTAATAAACATAGCCAGTCCTTCCGCGATGCCGTTGTTTTCATCTTGGGCAACTTCAAAAAATCCCTGAAAACCGGGAAGAAGTTTCGCGATATCTGAAAATAAGTCCGGCATTTCGGAAGACGTCCCGATGACATTAATCACTTCCTGAAAACAAAATATATCCGTTGAATCGGCTTCGCGCTTCAAAAACCGGAATAATTGTTCCTGCAATTTTCCTTTCCAGATATTAAGAGAGATTAATTTCATTAAATAATTATAACACTTTAAATTATAAAAAAGTAGAGTTTTTTAGCTCATCTTTATTGTATTATTCAAAACTAATAATTTTATAACTGATAAACTCATTGGGTGCGGCTTTAAAAGAAAAAGGCGTTATTTATTAACTAATAAATAACGCCTTAATACAACACTATTTGCTTATTTAAGCGGTGCAAACCCGTTCATATGTCCAACAAGGAAACAAGAGATTTTTTTATCGGCATTATAACTCTTTTCTGTTGGCTGCTTCTTTTTCTTACGAAGTTCCTTAAAGTGAACGTGCCGTTTCCCCTTCTCATACCAATCCCCAAAAGGATGCATGATAATCTTTCCGGGTATATCTGAGACACCAACTACATACCTTGCTTTATCATTAGGAAATATTACTACATCGTCGTCTTCAAGATCCCAAAGGCTTTTAACTTTTCTTTTCTTATCCATTCGCACCTTCCTTTCTTTATTTTGTTATTAAATAATTGTCAAAAAACTATGCTAACTTTAGCACATTCATATTAAGCTGTCAAGCTGCCAAAATACTTTCAAAAATAAAAAACGGGGCTTGATGTTACTGCCCCGCTTACAAATTCGTCCTCTTATGGACTAACTGTCATATTTAAGTTTTAAAACCAGCTGCGTAACAACAATAGCCAAACCGACGACGTTTGAAAAAACTATCGGCGCCGCGGAAAGCAATAACCCGTAAACCGTCCAAAGAGAACAGTTAATAATATAAATAATGAGCGTCAGCATGGATAAATCCCCTGTCCTCTTGGTTCGGAATGATTTGATGACTTGCGGCAGCATTATCAACGTTCCGACAACCGCCGCCGTATAACCGATTAAATTAGTGAAAATGCCATGCATAAGTTAAATCTTAATGTTGTTCTTGTGCCAATCTATGGTTTTTTCTATCCCCTCGTCTAAAGAAACTTTCGGAGCCCAGCCCAAAAGATTTTTGGCTTTGGTCGTATCTAGACAAAGCTTGGTTTTGATGGTCGGCTTGGTTAAATCATATTCTATTTTGATTTCTCTACCGGAATGACTGATAATTTTTTTCACTAAATCGGCTACTGATATGGAGCTGCCGTAACCCGCATTACAAATTTCAAATTTATTTTCCTGCTTATCAATCGCCAATTCAACAAAATCCACCAAATCGGAAACATACAACAAATCCCTTTCTTCTTCCCCACTGCCCCAAACCACAATCTTCCCGTCTTGGCTAGTCATAACCTTGGTCACGGTCGCTCCGAAAACATGAGATTTTTCCAAATCGTATTTATCGTAAGGCCCATAGATATTTGAATGCCTGATAACAGTGTATTTGGTATTTCCTATTCTTGAATAAAATTCGCACATCTTTTCAATGTAAACCTTGGTCCAGCCCACGCCGAAATAACTTTTGAAAATTTCTTTATTGGCGTCAAAATCCGTTTCTTTAACCGGAGTGTCGCCCGGCTGATACATCACGGAACAGCTGAAAAAAACCACCTGGCCCACTTTATGCTCGTAAGCCGAGCGGAAAATCAGGGAATTCATCACGGCGTTATCGGTGACGTGAATATACGGCCGAGTAGTAATATCTTTAACGCCGGAAGTGGTGGCGGCCGCCTGAATTATCAAATCCATTCCGTTGACAACCTTATCCACGTCTTCTTTGTCGGTTAAATCAGCCCGAATCATTTTAATTTTCGGATTATCAAACGGCGCGGACTTCCAATAAGTTCCATAAACTTCAAACTCGTCTTTTTGCGCCAAAGATTCAACGATATTCCGGCCGATAAAGCCGGTAGCGCCGCAGATTAAAACTTTCTTTTTCATTTTCATTTAATTTAAAATTTATTTCTGGCAAACCAAGTAGTAGAAACTCGATAATTGTTTTAGTAAAACGACCATTTGGTATTTAGTAATAATATCCTTATCTAAGGATGGCTATTTCTCCTAAACATGGCCGCCTTTGGCGGCCAAATCGAGTTTTCACTACCTGGCAAAGAATTCTTTTAAAAACGCCCGTAATTCGCGGGACCCATTTCCCAGAGGGCTCATTTTTCGCACTCCGCCTATTCGCGCCGGTTCATCGCCAGGGATTTCCGCGATTTTCAGTTTTTTCTTAGTGGCCCGTATCAATATCAAACTGCCCCAGGAACAATCATTAGTATTGATATTTAATTTATCCAACGCTTCTTTTCTATAAGCGCGGAACATCACGAAAACATCGGTGATTTTTGAACCAAACATTAAATTCATCAAACGGGTGAAAAACCAATTTCCGAAAGTGGTCACGATATCATCGTCGTAACTTTTAGCTCCGCCTAAATATCTGGAAGCGATAACAATGTCGTTGCCTTCTTTCAATTTGGCCACCAATTCCGGTATTTTTTCAGGCACGGAATTGCCATCGGGACTGAAGATAACGACGATATCGCCAGTCGCCTTCGCGATTGATTCCCTGAAAGCGGCGCCGGCGCCTCTTTCTTTTTGGACGAATATCGGATATCCGTTTTCTTGGGCGTATTCAATCGTCCCGTCCGTTGAACCGCCATCAACGATAATCAGCTCGTCATACCATTCTTTTTTAATCTGCGGCATAATCGCCCTCATTCCGTCTATTTCGTTCCAGGTAAAAATAATAAGCGTTACTTTCATAAATAAATAATTTTAAAAATTAATAATTGTTTTTAGACTTTTAATTAAAAACCAAACTGCTAATAACAGGCAAAAATATTTTCTTCAACCCGCTCACGCTCCGCCATTGACGGGGCCACGCTTCCGTTTGGGTTTCAGAAAAATCTTTTTGCCTGTTATTCATAAAATCAAAGTTTCGTAATTCAGGGTTTTAAAGAAGACTGCCACCTTGGCCGCCGTCTATCGGGATAGACGCGCCGTTGAGCAGGCCCGCTTGCTCCGAACAAATAAAAGCCACGACATTGGCTATTTCCTCGGGCGTACCCAACCGGCCAAGAGGCAGTTCATTTTTAATAAAATTTTCCAATTCTTTGGGATTTTCCTTAAGCATTTTTTCCCAGCCGGTATCCGGTATCATAATGGCGCCGGGCGCGACGCTGTTGAAAGTGATTCCGTCTTTGACCAAATAATCTTTTTTGGCCAGCGCTTTCATCATGGCGGTTTGCGCCGTTTTGGCCATCGCGAACCACGGCCGGCCGCCGCCTTCCCGGCCGAATATTGAAGTGACGGTCACCACCCGGCCCCATTTTTGCCGGCGCATAAAAGGAATAGCCAGCGTCGTAAACCGAATCGCGGCCAAGACATTTTTATTATAAACTTCCAGCCAAACTTCTTCTTTGGTTTCTTCAATTATTTCACTGCCCCACCTGCCGCCGCCGCCGACATTATTTATTAAAATGTGAATCGTCCCCCATTTATCAATAACGCTCTGCATTGTTCTTTTGATGTCGGCTTCAATCATCGCGTCGGCTTGGATTCCGAGACAGTCCACTCCTTTGGCTTTTAATTCCAAAACCGTCTTTTCCACCCGCTCTTTGTCGCGCGAGCAAACAGCGACATTGCACCCCTCGTCAGCCAACGCCAAGGCGATGGCTCGCCCGATGCCGTGAGTTCCGCCGGTCACCAACGCGTATTTCCCCTTAATTTTTAAATCCATATTAGTTCAAGATAGTTTTTATAATACCATCAATGTTCAGATTATAAAACGCGAGCAAGCTGTTTCTGTCGCCCGATTCAAAACAATGCGTGTCGGGAAGAGCGATGCGTTTTAACGGAATGATTTTCCCATTGTCAGTTAAAAATTCGCTGATGGCGCTGCCGATGCCGCCGACAATGCTGTTTTCTTCCAAAGTTACCAGACGCTTGGAATTATCAATAATCTTTAAAAGCTTTTCTTTGTTTAACGGCTTGATTCTGTACAAATCAACCACACCGGTTGATAGTCCGCGATTATTAAGCTCTTGGGCCGCTTTTAAGGCCTGATGCGTCATAATCCCGGTAGCGATTATGGTTAAATCGCCGCCGTCTTTAAGCTCCGCCAAACCGTCCTGAAAATCGCTCTCTTGATTGTAAATTTCCGGAATTTTTCCTTTATCAATTCGGATGTAGGTCGGGCCGGAATTTTTATAACTGATGTTGATGGAAGCCGCGGCCATAAT
>MFKM01000021.1:8931-10151 GCA_001779575.1 Candidatus Jorgensenbacteria bacterium RIFCSPLOWO2_12_FULL_42_11 | reverse complement strand
TAATCTTCGCGGTTTTGTTTTTGGAGCCGCTTTCGGCGAATTGGCTTTTATTATTTTCTCCTTATCTTTTCTTTTTTTAGTCGGTCTTTTAGACGGTTTTGCCTTGCCGCTTTACTCCCGTTTGCTGGCCGAGAAAGAACAATTGAGCCGGGCTTTGGGCAAGGCCTTTTTCTGGGATTACGCCGGAGCTTTAGTAACCGCCATTTCTTTCCCGATTATTTTTTATCCTTGGCTGGGAATCTTAAAAACCTCATTTCTCGCTGGACTGGCTAACGCCTTAGCCGCCCTGATGATTCTTTTATTAGTTTATCAACAGAAATTCGCTTTAACTAAAAGAATTACTTTCTGGATCAAGGCCGGGGTGGCGATTGCTTTATTATTTAATTTAATCGGCTTTAGCCGAGTTTCCAAAATAGAACCAGTTTTACAAAAAAATATTTACGGCCGAAAAGAAATTTTATTTCATCAGCAATCTCCTTATCAGGAAATTACCTTTACCAAAGATGAAAACGGAGCAATTAGATTGTATCTAAGCGGCAGTCTTCAGTTTGAGTCCGGGCTTTGGGACGCCAGTTATCATGAATCTCTGGTCCATCCGGCTTTCGCCATCAATCCGAAAGCGAAAAATGTCTTGGTTTTGGGCGGCGGCGACGGTTTGGCTTTAAGAGAAATTCTTAAATACCCTCAAGTGAAATCCGTTATTTTGGTTGATATTGACGAAAAAATGGTGGAAGCCGCCAGCCAGCTTGATTTTATGAAAGCCATTAACCAAAGAAGTTTTGAGGATAAGAGAGTAAAAGCGCTATTTCAAGACGGCCTTAAATTCGTAGAAAAAACCAGAGAAAAATATGATATCGTCATTGTTGATTTTCCCGATGCCACCGATGATGGTTTAGCTCGGCTTTATTCCCGGGAATTTTATCGCTGGCTCGGCGATATTCTGACCGAAAAGGGGCTCGCGGTAATTCAAAGCGCCGGCTTCTTGATGCCGCCCCAGCGGGTCATCCTGAAAACTTTGGAAGCCGCCAATCTTCCCGCCCTGCCTTACCATAACCCCAACAAAGATTTATTAACCGGACTCTATAATTTTGGTTTTACCCTGGCTTCCCGCCTGCCAATTAGCAAAGATGATTTTTTAGAGCAAAAAATAACCGTTCCCACCAGAGTTTTAAGGTCAGAAAATTTGGCCAATATTTTTACCAACTACGATAGAGGAGTCC
>MFKM01000021.1:6060-8916 GCA_001779575.1 Candidatus Jorgensenbacteria bacterium RIFCSPLOWO2_12_FULL_42_11 | reverse complement strand
CTACGATAGAGGAGTCCCGTTAGCCGCGTATCAACCAAAAGTCAATTCTTTTTTTCATCCCGTAATTACGGCGAGTCAAGGCGATGTTTTTATTGGAAGATATATAGAAAGCTCTTTTTCAGATGGATTTCCAAGTCAAATTCAAAATCTTATTCCCTTATCTGAAATCCAAAACCAAATTCAAGATTTCTTTTTTAAATAAGTTTATTGCTCTGTGTTATAATAAAAATATGAGCAAAGGCCAAGTGATGCTTTTGACGGTATTGGTTATCGGCGGATTGCTGTTGGGCGCTTCCGCTATTGCCGGTCTAATGATGGTTTATCAACTTCGTCAGGCAAGCGACGTCGTCAACTCCACCAAGGCCATTTTCGCGGCCGATACCGGTATTGAATGGGAGCTTTACCGGATGTTCAAAAATTCCAATTACGCGAAACCGGTAATGACGAACCAGGCTGATTTTTCCACCACCGTTTACGGTGGCAATACCGTGAAATCCATCGGTAGCTCTAATCGTTCTTCCCGGGCTTTTGAAATGACCTTGCAATAATTGAAAATGGATAGGCAAGCAACCGGAGAACGCGTTAAGCAGCTTAAAAAGGCGATTAATTATCATCGTTATCTTTATCATGTTTTGGATAAACAGGAAATTTCCGATTCGGCTTTGGATTCTTTAAAAAAAGAACTTTTTGACCTGGAACAGCAATATCCGGATTTAGTTACCATTGATTCACCCACCCAAAGAGTGGCCGGAAAACCGCTTAAGAAATTCAAAAAAACGCGGCACGCAACGCCGATGCTTTCTTTCAACGACGCTTTCTCGGAACAGGACATGCGGGATTGGCTGGAAAGGCTTGAGAATTACTTAGGTTATAAAATTTACGAAAAAGGGGAAAAGATTCCTCCTTTCTACTGCGAATTAAAAATTGACGGTTTGGCCATTGAATTGGTTTATGAAAATGGCGTTTTGGTTCAGGGATCCACCCGCGGCGACGGCCTTATCGGCGAGGATGTCACTCAAAATTTAAAAACCATTGAAGCTATCCCGCTGAAAATAGAAACTTCAATGTCGGGAGGTTCGACCTCCCCGAATTTACCTAAAAAACTAATTGTTAGAGGAGAAATTTTTATAACAAAAAAAGAATTTGAGCGAATTAATAAAATCCAAATTAAAAAAGAGCTAAAACCATTTGCTAATCCCCGAAATGTGGCTGCCGGTTCCATCCGCCAACTTAATCCTGAAATTACCGCCAGCCGCCATCTTGATTCTTATATCTACGATATTGTCACTGATTTAGGGCAAGCTTCTCACGAAGAAGAGCACCGAATTCTGAAAGATTTGGGATTTAAGACAAATCCTTGCAACAAGTTTGCCGACAGCTTGAAAGAAGTTTTTGATTTCCGAAATCACTGGGAGCAAAAAGAAAATCGCGAAAAACTGACTTACGAAATTGACGGCGTTGTCGTTATTATCAATAACAATAAGCTTTTTGACGCCGGGGGAGTAATCGGCAAAACACCGCGAGCGGCCATTGCCTATAAATTTTCTCCGAAAGAAGCCGAAACGATTATTGAAGATATTAAAATTCAGGTGGGGCGAACCGGCGTTTTGACGCCGGTAGCGACTTTGAGGCCGGTAACGGTCGGGGGCGTTACCATCAGCCACTCCACTCTTCACAATTTTGACGAAATAGAAAGGTTGGGGTTAAAAATCGGCGATACGGTGATTGTCAGCCGGGCCGGCGATGTTATTCCCAAAATAATCGCGGTTTTAAAAGAAATGAGAACCGGCAAAGAAAAAGAATTTCCGATACCCAAGAATTGTCCTGTTGACGGAGCGAAGGTGATAAAAGAAGGGGTTATCTACCGTTGCGGCAATCCAAAATGCGGCGCTCGGCATCAGCAGTCTCTTGAACATTTTGTTTCTCGGTCGGCTTTTAACATAGAAGGACTGGGCCCAAAAATTTTAAACCGATTTTTGGACGAAGGATTGATTAGCGACGCCGCCGATATTTTCCAGCTCAAAGAAGGGGATATCGCTGTCTTGGAACGTTTCGGCGAAAAATCCGCCCGGAATATAGTTTCCGAAGTTCAGCTTCGTAAAAATATTATTTTGCCGAAATTTATTTTTTCTTTGGGCATTTTGCACGTGGGCGAAGAAACGGCTTTGCTTTTGGCAAAAAAAATATCAAGCGTCAAAGTTCCCGCTTCCGCCAAGGCTTCGGCGGGCAGGCAAACATTAAAACCGACCCAGATATCAAATATTTTAAAAAATATTTCTTTGGATAAACTCCAAGAAATTCCGGATGTCGGGCCCAAAGTAGCCCAAAGTATTTTTAATTGGTTTCACGATGAAAAAAATATTAAATTTTTGGAGAAATTGGGAGAAGTCGGCGTCCAACTTGAAGCGCTTCCTTTAAAAGCCAAAAGCCAAAAGCTAGAAGCCAAGGTATTTGTTTTGACCGGCAGTTTGGAATCAATGTCTCGCGAACAGGCCAAAGAAAAAATCCGTTCGCTGGGCGGCGAAATATCAGAATCCGTCAGCCAAAACACCAATTATTTGGTCGCCGGCGCCGAACCGGGTTCAAAATATGAAAAAGCGAAAAAATTGGGCGTAAAGATTATCGCGGAAAAGGAATTTCTGGAAATGCTAAAATAACCAATATGGGCATAATAGACAAAAAAACTTTGGAATATCTGGCGGAATTGGGAAGAATAGAATTGGCTGAATCGGAAAAAGAAAAATTACTGAAAGACCTGCAAGAGATTCTTGGCCATTTTCAGGAATTGCAAAAAATAGACACAACCGATGCCGAACCGATGTCGGGAGGAGGCTTGAGCAAAGACGTTTCGCGTCC
>MFKM01000021.1:0-5998 GCA_001779575.1 Candidatus Jorgensenbacteria bacterium RIFCSPLOWO2_12_FULL_42_11 | reverse complement strand
AAGAAAACAACTTTTTAAAAGTGCCGCCGGTATTTGAATAAAATAATTTACTATTGTAAAAGCACGATCGTGGAATTACAATAGTAAAATTTAACACAGGATATGGATTTAAATAATTTGACAATCAGAAAATTTCACGACGGGTTGCTGAAAAAAGAATTTTCAGCGGTTGAAGTCGCCGAATCTTTTTTTGATTTCATCAAAACAAAAGACCCGGAAATAAAAGCTTATTTGAGTTTAGAAAAAGACGAAGCCATAAACCAAGCCAAAAAAGCGGATACCGCATTAACTAAGGGACAAGAATTGGGAATTTTAGCCGGCGTTCCTTTGGCGATTAAAGACAATATTCTGATTGAAGGCCAGCTATGCACCGCGGCTTCAAAAATTTTAGAAAATTACCGGGCGGCTTACGATGCCACGGTAATTAAGAAATTAAAGTCGGCGAACGCGGTAATTCTTGGCAAAACCAATCTGGACGAATTTGCCATGGGTTCTTCAACCGAAAATTCGGCTTTCCAAACAACTCGTAATCCAGCTGACTTGGAACGAGTGCCGGGTGGCTCTTCCGGCGGCTCGGCGGCCGCGGTGGCGGCCGGAATGGCCATCGCCGCTTTGGGCTCGGATACCGGCGGTTCCATTCGCCAACCGGCTAATTTTTGCGGCGTCGTCGGATTAAAACCAACCTACGGCGCTGTTTCCCGCTACGGGCTGATTGCCATGGCTTCTTCGCTGGACCAAATCGGGCCTATCGCCAAAACCGCAGAAGACGCGGAAATTTTATTTGACGCTATCGCGGGAAAAGACCCGATGGATTCAACCTCGGTTGATTCGGGCAAGATTCAGGATTCAAAAAATATAACTATCGGCATACCGGATGAATATTTCATTGAAGGTTTGGCAAAAGAAACAGCTATGGCCATTGATGAAGTAATCAAAAATTTAAAAAGCCTGGGTTTCAAATTTAAAAAAATCAGTTTGCCTCACACTGAATACGCCCTTTCTTGCTACTATATTATTATGCCGGCTGAAGCCAGCGCTAATTTGGCAAGATATGACGGAATCCGTTACGCCCGAATAAAAGAAACGGCTGGCGCTAAAAATTTAAAAGAAATATATTTTTCTCAACGAAGCGGGGGATTCGGAAAAGAAGTCAAACGGAGAATTATTTTGGGGACTTTCGTTTTATCCAGCGGCTATTATGATTCCTATTACCTCAAAGCCCAGAAAGTCAGAACTTTGATAAAAGAAGATTTTAACAAGGCCTTTGAAGAAGTTGATGTTATTTTAACACCGGTTTCGCCGACTCCGGCTTTTAAAATCGGCGAAAAAACCGATAATCCCTTAGAAATGTATCTTTCCGATATTTTCACCATCCCCGTGAACTTAGCCGGTTTGCCCGCTATCTCCATTCCCGTGAAAGAAAACAACGGCCATGCCCACCGGCAGGCAGGCCTGCCCGCGGGATTTCAGCTTATCGGCAAACACTTCCGGGAAATGGATATTTTGAAAATAGGACAAACTTATGAGAAAATGTTTGATAATTAACGATAACTTATGGAAAATATCATCAATCAGATTTTAAACATCAGGAATTTAATAATTGATTTATTTTCGCCCTATTTTGGCTGGATCAAATTCGCTTCTTTGACAATCTCCGGCCTTCTGCTCTGGGGCATAATTTATTGCGTAAAAAAATTGGGTTTTGTCAATATGAAAATTGAACAATATATGGATGTTTTGAAAGTAGGGGATTTGGAAAAGCATCGTTCGCTCGTAGCCTGGCGACAAATTCAAAAAAAAATGCGATTGGGAGACGAAGCCAGTCTTAAATCGGCTATCACCGACGCCGACAGGATCCTTGACGAACTTCTGAAAATCAGCGGCTACATTGGCAATGACACGGACGAACGATTGGCGCAACTTGATTCGGCCAAGCTTTCCAATATCAGCGATGTTTGGTCGGCCCATAAAATCAAGCAGCGAATTCTTAAAGAAAAAGATTTTCACATCAATAAGCAGGAAGCCGAATTGCTTATCAATATCTACAAAAAATCTTTCCAGGAATTTGAGCTGATTGATTAAAACCAGCGGTCGCGACGGGATTTGAACCCGTGATCTTCTCCGTGACAGGGAGACGTGTTGGACCGGGCTACACTACGCGACCAGTAGCAGGGGTGGGGATCGAACCCACGACCTTAGCGTTATGAATGCTATGCTCTAACCAACTGAGCTACCCTGCCTGTCGGCAGGTAAACCTGCCTATTTCCGAGCTTGTTGCGGGGGCGGGAGTTGAACCCGCTTCTGGAGATTATGAGCCTCCCGAGATAACCATTTCTCTACCCCGCGACGATATGATAATATATCTTAAAATAAATGTCCACCAAAAGAAGAAATTTGACGATTAACGACCCGGAAATGCCGGCAGTTTTGTCCAAGCTTCAAAACAAAACTGATTTCAAAAGTTTGCGGATAAAACAACTTTTGGCTCTGCCCGATTTAACCAAAACTAACGATTCTCCTATAAAATTTTTAATTGACGCCATCGTCAATCTTCGCCGGTTTAAAAATTTTGACATTATCAATGTTCCCGAAATTGTCAGCGTCAGAAATAATTTTGACCTATTGAACGCGCCGGCAGACCATCCCAGCCGCCAGGAAACCGACACCTATTACCCGGAAAAAGATTGGGTTTTGCGCACCCATACCACAGTAATGTGGCCTTATTATTTTTCCGAAGAAAATATGAAGAAACTGGAAACCGAAGGTGAAATCGGCGCTTTGTGTTTCGGCAAAGTTTATCGGAAAGACGAAATTGACCGTTCTCATTATCCCGCTTTCCACCAGATAGACGGCTTGTACATTTGCCGGAAAGATAAAAAAATAATCGGCATACTGGAATTGACGGAGGTTTTGGTTGACATCGCTAAAAACATTTACGGGACTGATGTTGAATACCAGATTTCCGAAGACACTTTTCCTTTTACCGATCCCAGTCTTCAAATAGCAATTAAAGGGAAAAACCAATGGCTGGAGATTGTGGGTGCCGGCGTCGTTCATACGCGGGTTCTGAAAAATTTGGATATTGATCCGTCAGTTTACAACGGCTGGGCCTTCGGTTTCGGTTTGGAAAGATTGGCGATGATAAAAATGGAAATTCCCGACATTCGGATTTTCTGGTCAACCGATAAAAGAATAACAGGCCAATTCAAAGACCTAAACAGCCGTTTTCAGGAAATCAGCAAATATCCGATGACTTATCGCGACATTTCTTTTGTCGTCGGCAAAGACACCAGTCTGAATAATTATTACGAAATTATCAGAGATTGCGCCGGAAATTTAGTTGAGGAAGTTTCTTTGCTGGACAAATACGAGAACAAAGAAAAATTCGGCGAAAACAATATCAGCTACACTTTCCATATAGTCTATCGTTCTAACGAAAGAACCCTGACCAACGACGAGGTGGATAAAATCCAGCGACTTCTCATAGACCGCACCCGAAAAGAGCTGAATGCTTTGGTGCGATAAATCGTTATCGCTACTCTAAATGAATGTCCTTGGAAAATTTTTCTAGTTTTTCTTTGAGCAGGGGATGAGCATTCAGTTCCGGGTCTTTTTCAATGATTTCCAAAGCGGCCTGACGGCTGGTTTTGACTAAATCGGGATTCTGGACGGCTTTCATCGCCAAGTCCGGTATGCCGGCTTGGTTTTGACCGAGAAATTCTCCGGGCCCCCGGATTTCCAAATCTTTCTCGGCTAATTCCAGGCCGTTTTTGGCTTCAACGACTGATTGCAACCGTTGATTGGTTGATTGGGCCGAAGAATCGGTGAAAAGAAAACAAAACGACTGATGGCCGCCCCGACCCACCCGGCCGCGAAACTGATAAAGCTGGGCCAAACCAAAACGTTCGGCGCCTTCAATCATCATTATAGCCGCGTTGGGAACATCAACCCCGACTTCCACCACCGAGGTGGAAACCAAAACGTCTATTTCCCCGTTTTTGAATTGCTTCATTATTAACTCCTTCTCTTCGGCTTTCATTTTCCCGTGAAGCATCGCTACTTCTAAATCCGGAAAAATTTTAATGTTTAATTTTTCGTATTCTTCTTTAACGGCTTTTATTTCTAAGTTTTGAAATGCCTGATTTCGCCAGGATAAACCGGCTTTTTCCTGGTCTTCCAAAGACGGTATTTCAATTCTGGGGCAAATGACGAATACTTGACGGCCTTTTTGAACCTGGTCCCGGATAAAGGCGTAAGCTTTGTCTCGGTTGGCCGGAGCCACGATTTTAGTGATAATAGCTTTTCTGTTTTTGGGCAACTCCGTAATCGTTGACAAATTAAGGTCGCCGAAAATAGTCAGCGTCAAAGTTCGGGGAATAGGAGTGGCGGACATTGATAAAAAGTGAGGAACCAATTTATTGATTTTCAACAACTTCGCCCGTTGTTTAACGCCGAAACGATGTTGCTCGTCAATGACCACGAAAACCAGGTCGTTAAAAACAATGTTTTTCTGAATCAGGGCATGGGTGCCGATGATAAGTTTTATTTTTCCCGAAGCGATTTCTTTTAAAAGCTCGGATTTTTTGATTTTGGCTTCCAAGCCATCGCCGTAAAAAACTTTTGCTTCGCTGGCAGTAACAATGGCCAATCCTTTTTTAAAACCGGGAAAAAACTTGATAAAGGTTTGATAATGCTGGTTGGCTAAAATTTCGGTCGGAGCCATGAAAACACTTTGCTTGTTTTCTTTGGCCGCCGTTAAAGCCGCCAAAGCGGCGACAATGGTTTTTCCGGAACCGACATCGCCCTGCAACAGGCGATTCATCGGATGCGGTTTTTGAAGGTCTTGCAAAATATCCCAAAGGGATTGTTTTTGGGAAATAGTAAGTTCAAAAGGCAAGCCTCGAAGCGTTTCTTTCAGCCATTCCATATCTGTTGGAACAGGAACCGCTTTTTCAGCATTAAGTTTAAGGCGTTGCCGGATATTAGAAAGCTGAAGGCAGAAAAGGTCTTCAAAAGCAAAACGTTTTTTGGCCGCCTGGGCTTCTTTCGGGGATTCGGGAAAATGAATCCAGCGAATCGCGGAATTGATTTCCGGCAAATTATTTTTTTGAAGCGCCGAAATCGGTAAAATTTCCGGTATTTTTTCCAAGTCCCGAATGATGGGCTGGACAAGATAACGGATTCCTTTTGAGGTCAGGCCTTTGGTTTCCGGGTAAATCGGCACCAAGCGGCCGGTATGTTTTGTCTGGCTGATTTCGTCTTCGTTATTCAAAACTTCATAAACGGGATTGGAAAGATAAAATTTATTTTTAGAAACGACAACCTTGCCGGCCAAACTGACCAGCTTGCCTTCGCGGAGAACATTTTTTAAATAGGGCTGGTTGAACCAAATCGCCCGGATATCGCCGGTTTCGTCGCTGATGAACGCTTCAACCAGAAACATTCTTCGTTGCCAACTGCGGCGCGAAGAAACATCGGTGATTGTTCCTTGGATGGTTGCCTGTTGGCCGGCTTTAAGTTCGGCGATTTTGCAGATTTGGGAGAAATCATCATAGCGAAAAGGGAAATGCCGAAGCAAATCACCCGCCGTCTTTATTCCTAATTTTTCAAGACGGTCTAAAAACTTCGGCCCGATGCCGTAAATTTCAGAAAGGGGAGTCGTGAGGGTTGCCATAAATGTCCGCCCACCAGGAATCGAACCTGGAACCGTCTCCTTAAGAGGGAGCTGCTCTGCCAATTAAGCTATGGGCGGTTTAATTTGATTATAATGAAAATTTCAAATTTTCCCAATTTATAAGCATTTGTTTGATTTTTCGTAATTACTATTATTTACGAACGATCGTTCAAAAATAATAGTAGCTGAAATTTGGGATTTTGCATAAAATTTGATATTATTAAAATATGAAAATCTATATCACCCGCCAGATTCCGGAAGCCGGAATTAAAAAATTAAAAGATAAAGGTTACGAAGTAATCGTTAATCCTTTAGATAAAGTTT